>NZ_JBHUEN010000042.1:0-1909 GCF_042680785.1 Paracoccus pacificus | reverse complement strand
CTGAGACGCTCGAGTTCCTGATCGGACTGGTCCATAAATACCTCCCGGTGTTGCTCGGAATTTTTACTCTGCGCGACGCCAACCCGCAATCCGAGCGAAGCCTGCTTCAAGCTCGGACAGGAAGATTGCTGCAGGCACCCAGAATGTCCGCAGTGGTGAAGCCGCGACGTAGCATCAGATCGTCGCGCCAACGTCTGCAAAGGGCGAAAGCTGACTGATGGTTGTGCGGCAATGCAGTTGCGGCAACTAGTCAAAGCAGAGTTTCACTTATTGAGAGAATTTTTCAGGCCCGGATCGAAATAATAGGACGATGGCAGGCTTACTGCGGTTCAGCCTGCGCTAGCGGGAAAAGTTTGAAATCATTATAGGTTGCATTACGACATCGGTTTCCGATCTGTGGGAAGGGCCTTTAAATGGCTGGATTACTATTTAAAAAAATGCAGCCATTCGCGGTCTAGACGCGAATGGCTGCGACGGGTGCTTAGTAAGTTTCGACGATGGCGCTGTAGTCGCCGCGCACGTTGATGGTCATGTCGATCGGCGTGCTGTCGCGGTTTCGCCAGAACCAGCCGTGATCACCGGCAAAGGGTGCCTCGATGCTGCCCTCGCCGTCGGTCGCGCCGCTGCCGCGTTCGTAGTCGATCGACTCGCCGCCGCTATGGGCGTGGAGGTCGAAGTTGACCCGGCCGCCTTCGGCGGTCCACGCGTATTCGGCCACGCCTCCAGCCGCCATTGTCAGCTTGACCTCGGCGGTGTCGCCCGGCTCCAGCGTGAAGGTCACGGTGTCCGTCCAAGTCTCCTGTGCCTCTTGCGCATGGGCCGTGCCGATGAGCAGACCCATGACACTGTCCAGAACGCTCGACGTCTGGTCCTGAGTGGGCTGCTCGATGGCGCGCTGCTCGTCGAGCAGGCGATCAGCCTCCGCCTCGGCAGCAAGCTGCACCTTGATCTCGCCCATCTCGGTCAGGCCGATGACCCGGCCGATCCCGGTCGGGTCGATGGCGTATTCGGCGGGCAGATAGACGGTGACCGCGATCACCGCCGCGCCGATGCTGGCCAGGATCGTTGAGCGGCGCAGTTGCGCCTTGGTGGGCAGCTCGTCGATGTTGGGTTTGGGTGCGTTGTGCATGGGAGTGTCCAATCTATGCAGAGGTGGAAGCGATGTAGCCGGCGACCTGATTGAAGGTCAGCCAGATGCCCAAGCCCATCATCACCACGTTGGCGATGGTGGCCTGGCGCAGGAAGTTGGGGCTGCGACGCCAGTAGCCCATGACGATCAGGATCACGGCAAGTGCTAGCAGTTGGCCGACCTCGACGCCGACGTTGAACGCCAGCAGGTTGGCCAGAAGCCCATCCTGCGGGATGTCATAGTCGAGGATCTTGGTGGCCAGGCCCGTGCCGTGAAACAGGCCAAAGATCAGCGTGGCGACCTTGGTATTGGGCTGGAAGCCGAACCATTTCTGATAGGCGCCAAGGTTGTCCAGCGCCTTGTAGACCACGGACAGGCCGATGATCGCGTCGATGATGTAGGCGTTGATGCCCCAGCCATACCAGACGCCCAAGAGCATGGTGACCGAATGGCCGATGGCAAACAGGCTGACATAGATACCGACGTCCTTCATCCGGTAGAGGAAGAACACCACGCCCAGCAGGAACAGGATGTGGTCGTAGCCGGTCACCATGTGCTTGGCGCCAAGATAGATGAAAGGGATGATCTGCACCCCCCAGATTTCCTGGATGTAGCCCGCGTCACCGGCGGTGACGTTATGGGCCAGGGCTTGGGCTGCGGTCAGCAGGAAAGCCGCCAGCAGGATCAGGGTCAGCGTGACCAGTTGGCGTGGCGCCAAGGCTCGCAAAACCCGCGAGGTCGAGGTCATGAAAGAGTCTCCGGTATGGTTTCGTCTGATCG
>NZ_JBHUEN010000041.1:0-1773 GCF_042680785.1 Paracoccus pacificus | reverse complement strand
CGGGCGGTCGCAGTCCCCGCTTCAAGCCGCTGATCTCGTCCGTTCAGAGGAATTCAGTGAAAAATCGAGGTGCCCTTAAGTCGCAGCTTATCCAACCGACAGGCTCGGCCCGATACTTTCGTGATCCGTCCGATGGCGCACGGGTGGAGCAGGTATACACCGCATACGAGGCGGCGCTCACCCAAGCCAATGCCCTAGATTTTGGTTCGCTCATCGCCCAGGCCTATCGCCTTGTCACAGACTTCCCCGGCATCGCCGGACGCTATCGCAAGACCTATGCCTACTGGATGTTCGACGAGTTTCAGGACACTACCGATGGGCAGTACCGACTAATCCGCGCGCTCGCCGGCAAGGATTTCAGGAATGTCTTCGCCGTCGCCGACGATGACCAGATCATCTACCAGTGGAACGGCGCGAGCTACCAACAGATCCAGCGGTTCCGAGCCGACTTTTCCCCGCAGGAACTGCAGCTTCCCACAAACTACCGTTGTCCGCCCGCAATTGTTGCCGCCGCGAACCATCTTGTGGTCCATAATCTGCAACGCACGGCCGCCAAGCAGCCGCTGGAGGCGGGCAAGACCTCGCTGAAATATCGCGATGAACAGCACATCCGCGTCCTACGCTATTCCACCGACGAGGTGGAAGCCGCGTCGATTGCGGAAGGCATCGCCAAAATCGACCGCGCTCGATGGGGTGAAGTCGCGGTACTGGCCCGTACGCGCTACATGCTAGAAAAGCTTCAATCCGCGCTGACGCAGAAGCAGGTCAGTGCGGTCATTTCTCAGCGCCGCGATGATTTCCGATCACCTCAGTTCCTGTGGCTCACTGCCGTACTTCGCCAAGCGCTGCGCCCGCTTGATCGGCGTGCGCTGGAAACCCTGACCGGCGCTTTCAATCGTTGGTTTGGCACTGACGCCCGTGTCGATCTCATCATCACCGCCACCGAATTGACGGAACGCTCCCTGCTCGATGAATGGGCGGTAGCGGTCAAAGCCGGACTGGGTGATGATGTCAATGGCAACGCTCTCGTCGATGTAGCTGCAACCTTCGCAAAGGAGCCCGCGCGGTTCAGGCAGTTTGTTGACGCAGTCCTCGCCATGATCCCGGCGCAGGACGATGAAGCCAGTGACATTGCAGAAGACCGGGCGGCTTGGTCCGATCTTGTGAGAAGTATCGGCAAAACCATCGGCCGCGATGCGCCACTTGAACAGTTTCTCCAGGAACTGGCCATCCGCTCAAAGGAAGCCCCAGTCGGCAGCAATACCGTGACCCTTATGACGATCCACGGCGCCAAGGGGAAGGAGTTCGATCATGTTTATGTGGTCGGACTGGCGGAGGACATCTTGCCGAGCTTTCAAAGCCTGAAGGCGGGCGAGAACAGCGCTGAAATGGAAGAGGAGCGGCGCAACTGCTTCGTGGCTATCACGCGTGCGCGAGAGTGGCTCTGCCTCTCCTATGCAGACAACTATCGGGGATGGAACAAGCAACCGTCACGTTTTCTACGCGAGATGGGTTTCGTGTTGCCCGATCAACCAGCGCAATGAAGCTCTGATCAGTCCAGCACCAAGTGGTTGGCCTGCTGGACACTGATGACGAACCCACGAATGTCCGCCCCCGTCATTGCACCACGCCTCCGGCGCAGAAGCAGCGAAAGCCCGCCTTTTCGCCCCTGCTGGTCGAGCTTGCTGCAGTGCAGCCGATTACCGCGTGAGAACGGCGGTGCGAAATTAGTCCACGTTAGCGGCGGCATGGTGCTGCTGCGGGCGGCGTAAA
>NZ_JBHUEN010000040.1:0-746 GCF_042680785.1 Paracoccus pacificus | reverse complement strand
CGGGCGGTCGCAGTCCCCGCTTCAAGCCGCTGATCTCGTCCGTTCAGAGGAATTCAGTGAAAAATCGAGGTGCCCTAAAGGTCGTCGACGTCTACGCTTCCGGCCAGGTCAAGGAACGTGCATCGATCATTCAAAGCAAGACCCAACGGCCGGTCAGGTTTGAGATCACGGAAGGAACGCGGAAATCGCTGTCGCGCTGGATGGAAGAGCCGCTTCTTCTGGGACACACCAAGATGGACAGCACGGTCCGGTATCTGGGCGTGGACCTAGAAGACGCGCTTGCCATCTCCGAAAGTGTTGAAATCTAATGGACCGGGCCGCCGTCACTGGCGGCCCTAACCTGCCGTTCAGTCCCTGGCCGACCGCCGCGGTGCAGCTTCACCAGACCGGTCATTCGTCCATCGCGTAGCACTCTCGGAAAATGAGGGTCGGCAGGGCGGACATTCCCGTCATTCGCCGAAGCGGTCCGATCTGTGCCGCGATCGCGAGACTTTTTGCTGGATGGGCGGAAAGCGGATTTTCGCTGCGCATGCAAATGTAGCCTTGCCGGAAGATGGAAGCGGACCTATGGCCACTGGGGAACAAGTGACTATTTTGTATGTAGCTTCTGATTTTAAACCCTTGCCGCGTGGAGCCCTGAAATTGGCCCGCAGATAGTTAGCGCCGACCATCGTTATCGAGGTAAGCGGTCGCTGGCCCCCACTGTCGACTTAGCTTGACGGCTTGAAGTTCCACGGTAGCAGGTC
>NZ_JBHUEN010000039.1:0-14142 GCF_042680785.1 Paracoccus pacificus | reverse complement strand
GCCGCGCGCAAGGGTGGCCGACTTTTGCGCCGCCCAGTGGCTGGGTTTTACGCCGCCGTTGACACCGCGCTCGGGAGCAGCCATCTCGTCACCCGCGCCGCCTTCGGCCAGCGGCTCTGGCGGCTGAGCGATCTCTCCCCCGACGGCCATCTGCCCGAGCCCTGCTATTGGGCGTCCCGCGCCCTGGCCAGCTCCTGCCGGGCGCTGGTGATGGTGCCGATGGGTCCGGCCGGGCGTCGGGTCTGGACCGCGGGCGGGGATCCGGCGGCGTTTCTGGCGGAGTGGTGCGCGGCGGTGGCCAGCGGCTGCACCGCAGGGTTCGAGATGATCCGCCGCCTCAGCAGCTGGGCCGCGCGGGCGGAGCGGGCCGCCGACCGCATGCACGGCGCCACGGCCGCGCGCACCGTCGCGGTGCTGACCGCCCAGCCCGTCGTCTCCGCCGCCCTGCTGGCGCGCGAGGCGGCCATCAGCCGCGACACCGCCGAGCGCCTGCTGGTCCGTCTGCACGGCCTCGGGCTCGTGCGCGAGATCACCGGCGGGCGGCGCTACCGCTTCTGGCGCGCGGCGGTCTGAGGGAGCGTTTTCGCGCGACCCATGATCGCGATGATTCGGTGGCAGCGGATCAAGCCCGGATCGTCCTTGCACCGGGGGCGCCAGAAGCGGTGGGCTCATGCCCGTGCGCCACGCGATCCTTTTTCTCCGCCAGGACCCCGGCCGGAACATGGCACGGTTCTATCGGGTCGAACTCTGTCCCGACCTCATGGGCGGCGTGGTGCTGACCCGCCAATGGGGCAGCATCGGGACCCGGGGTAACGAACGGCGCACCTAGTATAGCGCGGCGAGACGGAAGGTGATCCTCCCTTGTCAGTTCCGTGTCTGGAAACATGCAGGTTATGGGCTTGGCGGCCGTTGGTCTCGTGGCGGGAAGAAGTGTCGGGTCTTATCTGGGCGGTGCTAAAAACGCGGCCTCAGCGATGAAGACCATGGTTCAAGCGGCAAACCAAACTTATCGAGGCGAAAGCGCGATTGCTCGTGGATCCTTGGCATTTGTCTCACATCCAGCAGCCTTCCAATCGATAACAGATGAAGCTGAATCCATAAACCGGTTGCAGGATAAGGCGCGCATCTTTGTCAAAGAAGTAACCCCCGCGGGCGGGGGTTACGGGGGTCTGTCAGATCGCGAAATCGTCCAGCGACTTTCCGCCTTCCAGAGCCTCTGCAATCCAGCCGGGCTTTCGGCCGCGACCACTCCAGGTCAGCTCGGGGTTTTCCGGATGGCGGTATTTCGGCTCAGCTTTTTGCTTTGCGGGCTGAGCGGCCAGCATGTCTTCGAGCGAAGAAAAGCCTGCAGCCTTGGCAATCTCGGTTACTTTCTGGATGGCGTCTTTCTTGCGGCGATGCTCGATGTCGGCAATGGTCGCGGCTGACTTTTTGTTGATCTCTTTCAGCTGTTCGAGTGTCAACTCGTTGTAGTTGATATCCATGGCGCTCTCCTTAAATGAAGCTTGTCCTTACAGAGAGTGTTCCTACAGAGAAAAGTCCATAAGCAGAGCGACAGAATTAATCAATCAGCCGGAAATCGGCTCACGCGGTGTTGAGAACGATCCAGGCCGGGGCATGATCGGCCCGCGAAACCCTTCACGGAAGGAGACATCCGAGGCCAGACAAGGATCTAGAGGACCTGTTCCACGAGACGCTGAATGATATCTATTATGCCGAGCGCCAGATCCTGAAAGCCTTGCCAAATATGGCGCGCGGTGCGCAGTCCGACCGGCTCCGCAAGGCCTTTGAATCCCATCAGGAGCAGACGCAGACCCATGTCGAGCGCCTTCAGCAGGTGTTCGATATCCTTGAGAAGCCAGCGGGCGGCAAGACCTGCCCGACCATCGACGGTATCATCGAGGAAGGCGAGGAGGTCATGTCGGCTTCCAAGGATACACCAGCATTGGATGCAGTGCTGATCGCCGCCGCCCAAGCTGTCGAACATTATGAAATCGCGCGCTATGGCACTCTGCGGAAATAGGCGCAACAACTGGGCATGACGGAAGCTATCGCGCTGCTCACTCGGACACTTGATGAGGAAGCCGCTACCGATGAAGCGCTGTCCGAGATTGCCGAAAGCGAGGCCTATCGCGAGGCGGCATGAAACAAGGCGACCTTGCCGTTTGGCGGGGTCGCGCCCTTGCTCGATTGTGAAACTACAGAGCCGGCTCCAGCGCCTTCCTCAGGATCGCGCGCGCCCTGTTGGCTGCCGCGTAGCGGCTCGACGGCCCGAGGGTCGTCGCGGTTGCCGCGTTGTTTCACACCCAGTGGGCGAACCGTGCCCATAGCGCAATTATTCAGCTTATGAGGAGAGCCCTTGCGCAGCACCTCATTGTCACGTCACTCTCGAACGACCACGATAGGGGAGCTCCTTTGAAGGAAGAGATCTGGATAGCCGTCGCGCGCGAATTTTCCGACATCCCAGACCTGCCGACCATCACCCTCATCACGGTAAGGCTGATGATCGCGGCTGTGCTTGGCGGTATCCTTGGTTATGAGCGGGAACGAAAAAAGCGAAGCGCTGGCATCAGGACCCACATGCTGGTTGCTGTGGGGGCCGCGCTGTACGTCATAGGACCGCTACAGAGCGGAATGCCGATCGAGGATATGTCGCGCGTCCTGCAAGGCGTCGTGCAGGGGATTGGCTTCCTGGGTGCCGGAGCCATCATGATTCGCGCGAAGCGGCATGAAGTCGAAGGTCTGACCACAGCCGCGAACATCTGGGCAACTGCCGCCATTGGCGTCATTGCCGGGCTGGGCCTCGAGGCCACCGCAATCCTGTCGACCGCCATCGTCCTGATCATCCTCGCTGCGGTTCCACTCGTCATGCAAAAAGACCCCGGGAACAACCACGACAGCATCCGGAAGGAGTGATATTTCGACTTCGGCTGCCGAACCCCCGAGGAGTTCGAAACCCTGTTTGCCCGGAAGGCGGCTTAGTTCGAACGGTGCGCTGTGGTCCAGCCCATGGGGTTCACTCCAAAAGGAGGTCAAAGTTGTGTGCCGATTGACAGTCAGCGGCACGTCGATCTCGTGCTGGATCATCGCCGCCGAGGCCGGGGTCGAGCCGCGCAGCGCGGGCGGCGGTTTAGGATCAGCACCGACTTCGCGGCCCTGCTCAGCGCCTCGGCCATCAGCGCGCCGCTGATCCCCGCACCGACGACGATCACATCCACATGTCCGGCATCCGCCTCGCGCTCGGCACGGTCGAATGCGGCGTCTTGACCCAGAACGGGGTGCCTGCCCTGAAGTCATCCTTGCGGATCTCGGCGTCGCGATCTGGCATGTCTCTTTCCATAGGCGATCCTTCTCATCTGCTCGAGCTTTCCCGTAAAGAAGGTTCGCAGATACTCGAGAATCCAAGGTCCGGATTTACCTTGCTTGAATTGTCACTCAGCTTAGGTTGTCCGTTGCTGAATCGCTCGTTTCCGCGTAGATAGGTGATGGCCCACATTGATTGACGATGCACCACCACCTGCGGCCGCCATTGCACCAGACCTTCTAATGCGACTAGCACATATTATCCAAATACCATGGCTAAACAGATATGTTTACTTTTTACACCCTCTAGCGGATATTCCGGCTAAGCCCCCCGAGAGTGTCACGATTTAGCCCCGCAGCAGTGCGGGGCTTTTTCGTATGAAGTCAGAAATATGCCGTTCGACTGACGGCTATGTGATCAACGCACGCGCCAAGGCGCGTGGCACCGCGCATTTGTCTGGTTTTGCGCCGCCGCGTGGCCGGTTTTCGCGCCGCCATTGACAGCTTATAATTTGCCTCCGTTGTCCTTGTCCCCAGTGGTGAAGAAGTCGCGGATATGCGCCATTCAAGGGGGGGTGAAGCGAAGCGTTTACAGCGAGATTTGGCCGACATTTGATAATTTAAGCACTGGAAATTGGCTGGTACCTAACGGACTGCTAGCATTCATTTCTATCAGTCAGACTGGAGGGAGAAATGGGGCGGAAATTCCTATCCGAGCTTCATGATCCAAACCATCGGAAGGCTGAGGGACAGAAGGGCGAATTGCTGACGGAGGATGAAGCCGAACAGCGGTTCGATGCGATGATCGCCAAGCTGGATGCCGAAGACCGTGCGGCACATGATGCGAGTCGTCGACGCGCCGTCGGGAGGCAAGTTCGTTCTACTGATGGCCGTGTTGACGGGGGGCGCGAGAGCTTTCAAGGCCAGACGGAGACGGAACTGGGAGAACTGGCTGCCCGTTGTCACGCGAGGCTCGCGGCCCGCCCCCTTTATGAAAGTGCTGATCAGCGATGGATGATCCGGTTGTTCCCTTTGATCTGATCAGGATGTTTCTGGGCTCCGATCCGGCGCTGTTCTACCTGGAAATCGTCTTTCGGACCTGCATAATCTATGGCTATGCCTTGCTGCTGATCCGATGGGTTGGTGGGCGTGGCATTGCCCAGATGTCGGTGGTTGAATTTCTACTGGTCATCGCGCTTGGATCGGCTGTTGGCGATGGCATGTTCTATGCCGATGTTCCCATCTTCTATTCGATGCTGGTCATCACCCTGGTCATTGTGATCAACAAGGGGCTGGATATCCTGATCTTCAGATTCCGGCCTGTCGAGAAGGCGCTGGATGGCAGAACGGCCGAAGTCATCCGCGACGGGGTGATTGATACCCGCATTCTTCGCCGCCGCAAACTGGGCCAGAGCGAGCTGTTCGAAGGGTTGCGGGAAAACGGCTACAGAAACCTCGGCGAGGTCCGAATCGCTTATCTTGAGTCCTCGGGCCGATTCAGCACATTCAGTCAGTCGCAGCCTCGGCCAGGCCTCCCGATTGAACCGGCTTGGGATATCGAGCCCCCGGTCACCGTCGGGCCGGGGACCAAGATCGGGCAGGACCGGCGCCTTGCATGCTGTTCCTGCGGCTTTGTGCTGGCCGGCAATCTTGCCATGACCCCGTATCACTGCCCTCATTGCCAAGGGAAGTCATGGACTGCGGCGGTCATTGCATAGGAAGATTTCTCGCTGCATCATCATTGGGAGGGTAGCGCGCATGGTCAGCAGGCGGTGCCTTGTCCAGTCCCGACGGGCGCGGGCGACTTCGGGCCTGCGGCACTCATCCGGAACCAGCTTTTTTTGAGTGATAGACTAAGGGGCGCGGCGCCGGCGATAGCGAGCTTTCATCCACCCGGACACTCACGGCCTGGGCCAGCGCGCTCTTCAACTTGGCAGTGGTGATGTCGTGGTGAACCCTGCCTTTATGCAGTTAAGCGACATGCATTTGTTAAAGGCCCGTTCTCTTGACGCCGATAAATGACTTGGCGCCGGCAGAGCGAAGGCAATGCCCTGAACCAGAAGCGCAGTCGTTGACTGATGCGTACGTGGCCCCTCACCTCGATGTATCGAGCACTTAACACCAGCAAGCTCGCGAAGGGGGTGGATTCATGCAGTCAGGTCTGGTGCGCCGTCATCACCTAAATCCCGACGTGCCGCGGCTTCCTCGACCCGCTAGCTGTCATGGACTCATCCGCAAGGTGCCGACGGTTTTCTGCATTGACGCGCTGAACGAGGCAATTCACAAGTTCGGCAGTCACGAGAAAAAGGACCTCTCCCCGTGCGACTGTCATCAAAAGAAGCCCGCCTGCAAGGGCGGGCTTCTGAAAGTGGCTTCCGGCGGCCGGTTACTTCTTCGCAGCCTTGCCGGAGGCGTTGATGGCCGTCACCGCAAGCGCCGTGAGCTTGTTGTTCGCCGCCTTCTCCTCGTCGAGGATCGAGGTCAGAAGCGTATGCGCTTCCTCGTTCCCCAGGACCTTGGCCCATTCGCGCAGCGTGCCATAGCGGGCGATCTCGTAATGCTCCACCGCCTGCGCGGCACCGATCAGCGCGACATCCAGCGCGTGACCACTGGCTTCCTCGATCAGACCGTCAGCCTCTTTCAGAAGGCCATCCATGGCATCGCACTTCTCGCCCTTGGCTTCCTTGCCGATCGACTTGAAAACGGCTTCCAGCGTCTTGATGTGCCCTTTCGTTTCCTTGAGATGATCGTCCATCGCCTTCTTCAGCTCGGCGCTGCTGACCGCCTTGGAAACCTTGGGCAGCGCCTTGGTCAGCGCGTTCTCGGCCCAATAGATATCCGCCAGCGTATGTTCGAATGCGTCGTTCAGCGTCTTCATCAGATAGTCTCCCTGGTTGTGTAGAGGTTGTTGGACAGGCGCCCGGAACTGTCTCCAGGCGCCTTCCGGCCCGCCGCGGCGCTGCCGCGATCAGGCCAGATCACGGACCTTCGGCTCGCGATCCCAATAGCGCAGCTTGGCTGCCTCAGGCAGTCCGGCCAGATCGGTGACGCCTTCATCCGGCTCGACACCGGCGCGGTCCATCAGGGCCTTCGCCCCGTCGGTCGCGCCGACGGCCTTGAGATGGGCGAAGGCATCCGACACGAAGGCCACAGCCGCACTGTCCTTGGCCAGCTTGGCCGCCGCCTCGGCGGTCAGGACCAGCGCCACCGCATCGAACAGCACCGAGGGCGAGCCGGCCAGTTGACCGTCGGCCTTCATCGTGCCGCCATCCAGCGACAGGCCACCGACCTTGGGCGCGATGGTGAAGACGGTGCCCTTGGCGGATTCGACCGCCTTCTTCAGCGCCTCGATGTCGGACTTGCTCGACCCCTCGTCGAAAAGGATCGCGACCTGACGGCCTTCCAGCGACGCTTTCCAGTTCTTCTGGATCGACAAGGCATCGGACGGGTCCAGATCGACCGGCTCCTTGAACGGCTTCGCCGGCGCTGGCAGGTCCATCCCGAGGCCCTTGGCCACGCGCGCGCCGAGATCGGGGTGCACCACCTGAAGATGGCCCAACATCCGCTCGCGGATATGGTCCAGCGAGACCTTGGACAGCTCGAATACGATGGCCGAGGCGACATGCGCTTGTTCGTTATCGGTCAGCGAGTTCCAGTACATCCGCGGCTGGCTGTAGAAATCACCAAAGCTTTCCGCGCGGATCCGCAGCTTCTCGCCCTCGACCGGCTGTTCGGCCGTCCGATACCCGGTGCTGACGGGGCGCGGACCGGGATCCTCGCCCGCCATGTTGAGGCTGTTCGGTTCGTAATTCGCGCGACCCTTGGGCACATGCGTCTGCATCAGCCCGTCGCGCTGCATGTTGGCGAAGGGGCATTTCGGCGCATTGATCGGGATCTGGTGGAAATTCGTCGTCCCCAGCCGCGATTTTTGCGTGTCGAGATAGGAAAACAGCCGACCCTGCAGCAGCGGGTCATCGGTGAAGTCGATACCCGGCACCACATTCGACGGCAGGAAGGCCGCCTGTTCGGTCTCGGCGAAGAAGTTGTCGGGATTGCGGTCCAGCACCATCCGGCCGATCACGCGCAGCGGCACGACCTCTTCCGGGATGATCTTGGTGGCGTCCAGCACGTCATAGGGCAACGAATCCGCCAGTTTCTTGTCAAAGACCTGAACGGCGAAATCCCATTCCGGGTGATCGCCCCGGTCGATTGCTTCCCACAGGTCGCGGCGGTGGAAATCGTTATCCGCGCCCTGCAACTTGGCGGATTCGTCCCAGATCAGCGACTGCGTCCCCAGTTTGGGCCGCCAGTGGAACTTGCAAAAGCTTTCCTCGCCCTTGTCGTTGACCAGCTTGAAGGTGTGGACGCCAAAGCCTTCCATCATCCGCAGGCTGCGCGGGATGGCGCGATCCGACATCGCCCAGATCAGCGTGTGGAAGGTTTCCGGCATCAACGAGATGAAATCCCAGAAGGTGTCATGGGCCGACGCCGCCTGCGGATAGGCGCGGTCGGCCTCCATCTTCACCGAATGGATCAGATCGGGGAACTTGATCGCGTCCTGAATGAAGAAGACCGGGATATTGTTGCCGACCAGATCCCAGTTGCCCTCATCGGTGTAGAATTTCACCGCAAATCCGCGCACGTCGCGCGGCGTGTCGACCGAGCCGGCGCCGCCCGCCACCGTCGAGAACCGGGTGAAGACCGGCGTCTTCTTGCCCTTCTTCGCGAACAGGCTGGCCCGGCTGAGTTCGGGAATCGGATCGGTGCACTCGAAATATCCATGCGCGGCCGAGCCGCGCGCGTGCACAATCCGTTCGGGGATGCGCTCGTGGTCGAAGTGGAAGATCTTCTCGCGCAGCACGAAATCTTCCAGCAGGGTCGGCCCGCGCGATCCGGCCTTCAGGCTGTTCTCGTTGTCCGAAATGGGAACACCGAAATTCGTCGTCATTGCGGGCGTATCGCCAGCAGCGATCTGCTGCGTCTCGCCCGCGTTTCCGGTGTCGGTTGTAAAGTCCTTGTCCTCGGCCATCGACCCTACCTTTCAGAGGTGGATTAAGCTTTGCCGGCGCGCCCATGGCGGACCGTGCCAGCAAAACTGCCGAGGTCACAAGCGGTTCCACCGATTATCCTATCTGAAGCCGAAAACCGCCTCGTCCGGGTCGGTGCGGCCTGCGATCTTCGCGGCGATGATCTGGGTGCCAATCACCGAGAAGGTGATGCCATTACCACCAAAGCCCATGATCGTGTGGATGCGGCTGTATCCGGGCACCGTGTCGATGATTGGCAGCCCGTCCTTCGTCACGCTGAACGGGGCCGACCAGGTGTATGCCGGCTTGCCGATGTCCACCCCCGTCACGTCGCGCAGTTTCTCGGCGATGACCTTTGCCTTCCGCGCCAGCTTCGCGGGGTCCGAGTTTGTGCTTGCCGCATCCTCGTCCTCGCCGCCCGCGATGATCCGGCCCGACGCATCGGTCCTGAAGTAGAGATAAGGCTCGGCAGCCTCCCAGACGATGGTGGCCCGCATCCAGTCCGGAAGCGTCTTCATCGGCCGCGACGCCAGCGCCCAGGTCGAGGTGACGCGGTGGGACGGGCTTCGCATCTGCGGCAGATGTTCATAGCCGGTGCAGAAGACCGCGTGATCCGCGGTCAGCACCTCGCCCTGCCGCGTCGCCAGGGCAATCCCGCCGGGCAGTTCGGCCAGATCGGTGATCTCGACCGGCGAGATCACCCGCGCCCCGCGGCTCATCGCGCAGGCCAGCAGCCCCGCCGTCAGCTGCGCCGGATTGGCCGAGGCCGAATCCGGCGACAGGATGGCCGCCTGTCGGTCGATGCCGAAGCGCTCGATCAGGGCCGCGCGGGTCAGATATTCGGCGGCGATACCGATCTTGCCCCGCGTCTCGGCCTCGGTCTGCAGGGCGCGTTTGCCCATCTGGTTCCCGGCCAGATACAGCGCCGGCTTGCGCTCCATCGAACAGTCGATCCGCAGCTCGTTGACCAGATCCACCAGATCATTCGTCGCCTTGACCGAGCGGAGCCAGGCCGCATCGGCCTTCTTCGGGCCGATCTGCTTTTGCAACTGTGTCAGCGGCACATCGATCTCATGCTGGATCATCGCCGTCGAGGCCGGCGTCGAGCCGCGCACCGGCGGGCGGCGGTCGAGAATCAGCACCGAACGCCCCGCCCTGCTCAGCGACTCGGCCATCAGGGCGCCGCTGATCCCCGCACCGACGACGATGACATCCACATGAACGGCATCGGCCGCGCGCTCGGCCGTCACGGTCGAATGTGGAGTCTTGACCCAGAACGGGGTGCCTGTCCTGAGGTCATCCTTGCGGGTCTCGGCGTCGCGATCTGGCATCTCTCTCTCCGAACGGGGCGATTGGCATCTGCCAATGCACTGTGAAACGAAACGTTCCGCGCAATCCCCCGAAAGACGCCACAGCCGCTAGGGCGGACGACCTGATTTTTGCAAGTCCCGGTCCAAACGCGCTTGCAAGGACGCCGAGAGCATTCCATATACCATCCATACAGATGGAGAGTGCCATGGAGAACATCACCCGCCTGCCCGAAAGACAGGCCGAGCCTGAAAAGATCACCATCAACCTCGGCCATGTCGATCTGGGCCGGATCGACCTGCTGGTGCGCGAGGGCTTCTATGCCAACCGGACGGATTTCATCCGAACGGCGATCCGCAACCAGTTGACCAGCGAGGGCAGTTCGGTCGCGCAATCGATCGACCGCTATCAGCTTGAACTGGGATTGTTCGACATCACGCGCGCCGATCTCGAGGCAATGGCGACGGCGGGTGAGAAGCTTCACCTCAAGGTCGTCGGGCTGGCCAGAATTGCGGCGGATGTCACGCCGGATCTGGCCGAAGCGACGATCGGCTCGCTGAACGTCCTGGGGTCGCTTCAGGCGCCGAAGGCCGTGAAGGCCGCGCTCAAGAACCGCATCACCTGAGGCTGACCGCCTCACCATAAGGAAGACAGCAATGACCAATGATTTCGCGACGGCCATGCGCCGGGCGCTTGGGAAGACTCGTGCCATCGATCCCTCGGCAGCGACGGCGTTGATCCAGGAAGTCCTGGGCGCCAACGGGATCGCGATGCCCGGCGGCCTCGACAGGCAGCCAACGCGGGCACCGCTTGAAAACCCCTTCGCCAGCCTGATGCGCGACGGCTGCCAGCCCTGCGCCGGCGGCGGCTTGATGCAGGGGCTGAACCTGCCCGGCCTCTCCGGCCTGCCCGCAGGCGGTACGATCGACGTGCCCGAGGGTGCCCTCTATGAGCGGCGTCAGCATTCCGGCCCTGCCGGATCGCGCAACTATACGCTCTACATCCCGACGGATCGTCCCGAGGGGCTTCAGGGTGTCGTGCTGATGCTGCATGGCTGCACCCAGTCGCCCGACGATTTCGCGCGGGGCACGCGGATGAACGAGGCGGCCGAAAAGGCCGGCTTCCTCGTCGCCTATCCCGAGCAGTCGCGCGCCCATAACATGCAGTCCTGCTGGAACTGGTTCCGCCCGGAAGATCAGGCGCGCGACCGGGGCGAGCCCGGGATTCTCGCCGGAATCGCCCGCGACCTGCTCGAGGAGTTCGCCCTGGCCGACGGTCGCGCCTTCGTGGCCGGGCTGTCGGCGGGCGGCGCGATGGCGGCGATCATGGTCGATGCCTATCCCGACCTCTTCGCAGCGGCCGGCGTGCATTCCGGCCTTCCCAGCGGTGCGGCCAGCGATGTCATCTCGGCCTTTGCCGCCATGCGGGGCGAGGGCAATGCCCGGCCCCGGTCGCGCAAGACGCCGGTGATAGTCTTCCACGGCATGTCGGACGCAACTGTCGCACCGGTCAACGGCGACCGGCTGGTCATCGGCTCCGGCATCGAGACGCGGCACGAGGGCAACGGTCGCACATGGTCGCGACTGGTAGGCAGCGATGGCTCGGAGCTCTGGCGTGTCGAGCGGGCCGGCCATGCCTGGTTCGGCGGCGACCCGTCAGGCTCCTATGCCGATCCGCTTGGGCCTGATGCCTCGGCCGAGATGCTGCGCTTCTTTACGCAAGTGGTAGAAAATTGATGTTGCACGTAGCGAGAGTAGTTCTCGCCAGGAGACCTGTGCGCGGTCCGGCCATTCATCTGATTTTCTGACACTTTTGTGACTGCGAGCGCTTTGACCTGTGGCCTTGTCCGTGGCGGCTATGCCGCACTACTGATCGGATTGGACGTTGTCACGCCATTGCGGTGATTGTCAGGAAGCGCTTGAGATTATATGGGATCAACCACGATCTTTATGACGGTATGACAACGAATGGGGCAACGCCTGCCGGCTGGTGGAGATCGCCCGCATGATCGCGGGGCGTATGTAGTGAACGGGCTGCGGGCCTATGCAGCGGTGAAGACGACTACGAGACTTTCCTAGCGAAGCGCGCCGCTAAGCTCTGGACTATGATCGAAGCAAGAATCCACCCGTTCGGCACCCAAGAAACGCACACCCTTGTATTCGAACCGGTCGACGACTGATCGTTTGCGTACGGACATATCTAATGGCAGCAACGGGCGATGACGCTGTGCGGCGTCGCCCGTTGCTGCAGGTTGCTATTGCGCCCGAACGTCACGCGATAGGTACCTTCGCCTTCATTTTCTTCCTAAAGTCCGCGGCCTTCCTAATGGCCTCCATGTCGGATGGACCCAGAGCCTCCCGCGCCTCGGCATCTGTCATGGCGGGTCGCGCTGCCTCGACCTCGGCGATGACCTCCTTGGCGATGATGCCCGCCGGCGGCGCATAGGCAAGCGGCCGGAACTGCGCCACCTGGTCTTGCAGCTTTTCGATCTCGTCGCGCATAGACCTAATCTGATGCCGCTCGCCGGGATAGGGCAGCGGTCCGGACTGCGCCGCCGTGATCTTCGAGAAATAGGGGTCTTCGTAATAGACGATGCGATCCGCCAGGATTGGGTTCTGACGCTCGGGAATCAGGATAACCTTAGAGGCGTCGAGTTTCCTGACCTCATCCGGGCTCATCAGAGGGCGTTCTTCATTCCGGCGAGACACCGAGCGCCGCCGGAAGCCGCGACCGTCTGAGGACAGGCTGTCGCTGACGGACAGGCGGGTCGTCTTGCCCAGGGCCTCGGACACCTCGGCAGCGGTCTTTTTCTCGTTCGGGCTGATGAAGAACTTCATGCCAGCGCCGGATTCCAGCGACAGCCGGTCATTCTCGCCATAAAGGGTGTCGAGACCGGGAATGGATTGCGTGATGATCGACACGCGCCCGCCGTGCCCTGCCAACTGCTTCAGCGACTGGACGACGATGGGCATCTTGCCCAACTGGTCGAACTCGTCGAGAATGATCTGCACAGGCCAGGGCTCGGTCTTGGGGTTCGGCAGGGACGACCGCAAGGTGGCGATCAATTCACCGAACAGCAGCCGCATCAGCGGCGCGAGGGTCACGATATCATCGCTGTTAACAACGATATAGATCGTCTGCGGCTTCATTCGGATATTCTGCCAACTGAAGTCATTGCCGCTGGTAACACGATCGACCTTCGGGTTCACCCAGAGACCGAGGCCCGCTCCCTTCAGGACAGAGACATAGGAGGACAGCGTGCGGTCGGCATAGCCGCTGAAATCCGTGAAGATATCCTTGGTTTGCTGGTGACGGGCCTCGGCCGCGCGCAACCTGTATTCCTCGGACTTGTCGGCACCGCCGAAGAGGATGCGGGTGATCTCGCCGATGGAGGGTGTTCCGCGCTCGATGGCGAGCATCCCGCCGGCGACGAACAGCTCCCTCGCACCCACGATGAAATCAGCCGCCCCGCCCTTTTCGCTGGTGGTCAGGAAATAGGTCGACAGCTTGCTCAGCTCGGTGAACTGCTGATCGGTGTTCTTCAGGGCGGCGATACGTTCCAGCGGGTTGTAGCGATGCGAGGGATGATCGAAGTCGAAGGGCGCGAAATAGAAGATCTCGTCACCCTGCGCCTTGCGGTGCCGGGAGGTAGCCTCGAAGATTTCACCCTTCACATCGAGAATGACGCAGCTGCCGGGGAATAGCAGGGTGTTCGGGATGACATAGCCGACGCCCTTCCCCGCCCGTGTCGGCGCGACGACCAGGCAATGCGGAAACTTGTCCCAGTTCGAGGCAATGAACCTGAACCAGCCCAAGATGCGGCCAAGGATGCCGTGTGTGCCGAGCCGTGCAAAGACCAGACCGCCGCCGATCTTTTGCAAGAGACCATTTTTCCTGATCTCCGCTGATGACTGGAAATGCGCCTTGCCGTATTGGGTCAGTTTCTGGGTGAAGGACAGCGCCAGCGTGAAGAGCACCGTCGCGACCAGGGCCACCCCGGCGATCTGATATCCGCCAAGCCAGGGTTGCGTCATGCTTCCCGACACGCCCGGAAACTGACTCACGAGAATGAACATGTCGGCAGAGGCGGCATTAGCACCGAGTTGATGCTGGACCCACATGCTCCCAAGCATCAGGCCGATGATAATACCGCTGATGATGCCGAAAGACAGGGCGATCAATGTCCGGTTCATATGCCTGCCTCCTATAGATCCATGTCCATTTCGCGCTTACTCGGAGCGACACTGTGCTGATCGTCCTCGGCAGCCTCGGCAAGAATCCGACCATAGGCGGCCTCGACAGCCCCACGATCCTGTGCCGCGAGTTGTGAGAGATTCTTACGGATGAAGGCCATGTTCTCAGCGGTGCTCTCAACCAGCTTCATCATCGACGCATTGTCAGACTCAATGTCCCTCAGGCGCTCATGGCTACCGTCCCGTGTGAGAACGGCGGTGCGAAATTAGTCCACGTTAGCGGCGGCATGGTGCTGCTGCGGGCGGCGTAA
>NZ_JBHUEN010000038.1:0-785 GCF_042680785.1 Paracoccus pacificus | reverse complement strand
CCATAGGGCATCCTTCCATTCCCAAGAAAGGATCGCACCATCAAACCATGGGATCAAACACCTAAGCGCCGCCATATACTGATCGGGATTATGAACACTGACAGTCAACTTACACCCCCCTCAACGCTTGTTCTGGACCACTGTCTTATCACAGCCTGATCAGCATTGAATTTGCAATGTTTTCGCGTAGGACGTACTTTACGCGTCCAATTCTTCCATCCTATCTAATTCGAGCCGAGCTTTTTCGTCATCGAGGCGCCATCGCCTTATGACGTAAAACGCGAGCGCCTTTCGAGTATTTACTGCAATATGTGTTTTCTCCTGAAATCCGTATTCCCGCCGCACAACGCGTGCCTGCGCATCCGAAAGGCCCGAACGCGGACATATCCACAAGCGGACGAAACTGTTCCAGTCCGTGTCAAAAGGAAGGGGAGCAGGCCTCTCACGCGTTATCATCTCGATTTGTTTCGCTATTCGTATTGGGAGATAATCACGGTACGCCTCGTGATTATAGCTCCAGGCGCGGAGATAAATTGCCTCTCCGTCAAAATGAAAATGAACTGGACTGATCCACTGCGGGTCGGAGAGGCCGCTTGTCATCGAGGTGTAGGTAATCTGGATGTCTCTTTCGCCGTTCATGGCGCGGTAGAGCTGTGCGACAACGGTGGGATCCATTACGCGAGTGGGAAGCGGGATGCTCGCGCCAAGCGATGTCGCCTTGTGAGAACGGCGGTGCGAAATTAGTCCACGTTAGCGGCGGCATGGTGCTGCTGCGGGCGGCGTAA
>NZ_JBHUEN010000037.1:0-8204 GCF_042680785.1 Paracoccus pacificus | reverse complement strand
GAAAAGCTCAAACGGACGCGGGGTAGAGCAGCCCGGTAGCTCGTCAGGCTCATAACCTGAAGGTCACAGGTTCAAATCCTGTCCCCGCAACCAATCTTAGCGAACAAGCCGCACCCGAGAGGGTCGCGGCTTTTTTGTTGTCACCTGCAGACAAAAGCAGAACAAGATTGCCCATCAGATCAAGGTGATGCGTAAGCGTAGAGAAGAACGCCAGCTCGCCGAAATCAAAGCCGCGCTGGTCGAGGCGGCCAACGAATAGCTCGCAATACTGGATGATCAGGGGCGGACGAATTTCTTTGCCGCGATTGAGGGAGCCACGAGTCTGGCGCGCACCGGCGTCGGCTTCGCGCCCTGCGGTTTCCGGGCGCGGTTGTTGGGTTTGGCTTTGTGCGGTCGGGCGCGGCCTTCTGCAATCCGGTTCAGCAGCTTTTCCACCTCATAGGAGGTGATCTCGGTCACCAGGCGGTCGTTCCACTCCGGCCCGACCAGCTTCGTCAGCATGAAGCGCTGGTCCGAGGCATTGGTCTGCGCCAGATTGGGCAGGTGCACATCGACATAGCGCTCGACCAGATCCTTGAACCGGGGCGCGTCCCATCCGTCCTCTTTCGCGCCCACCGCACGCGCGAACCTCTCCGATATCGCGCCGCTCCGTGTTTTGCCGGCGCGACGGGCCGCCAAGTCGATCTCGAAACATAATTTGCCCGGCTTTGCCATTCTTCCGGGTTCTCAGACCCGGTCTGAGCTTGTATACATATGACAATTAATAGTTTCGCTATGTTGTCGAGTAGGAGGTTTGATGAACGCCCCCTTCAGCCAAGCCGAGCGGTTGGGTCGGTTGACGACCGCGCTCGGGTCCGATGTTTTGGCGCTTCTCCGTTTTGACGGCAGCGATCATCTGAATGACCTGTTCGAATATCGGGTCGAGGCGCTCGCTACCCGCGACGATCTGGATTTCGACGCGCTCGTCGGCACTCATGCCACGGTCGAGATCGAGGCGCACGACCAGATGCGGCCTTTCGACGGCATCGTCACCGGCGCCCGCTGGGCCGGGGTGGGCGAGAACGGGCATCGCTATGATCTGACGCTGCGCCCGTGGTTCTGGCTTGCCGGGCGGCGGCGCAATCAGCGCATCTTTCACAACCGGAACGTGGTCCAGATCCTGCAGGAACTGCTTGGCGACTATGCCGGCCTCGGTGATCCGGCGCTGGAGATCCGCCTGTCGAAGGATTATCCGAACCTCGAATACACCGTGCAATATCGCGAATCCGATCTGGACTTCGCCCGCCGCCAGATGGAGCGGGCCGGGATCAGCTTTCATTTCCGCCACGCCATGGGCAGCCATACGCTGGTCCTGACCGACGACGTGCTGGCGCATGACGAGATCGGCCCGCGGCCTTTCAAGTCCTATGACGGCCATCACCAGTATGAGCAGGAGCATTTCTGGGACTGGGCGCCCGAGCGGAACATCACCACCGGCGCGGTGCGGCTGACCGACTACAACTTCAAGAAGCCGACGCAGGCGATGGTGGCCGAGCAGATGGGCGACGCGGCCCATGCGCAGGGTCAGATCGAAAGCTTTGATTATCCGGGCGATTATCCGGCGCAGGATGTGGGCAAGCTGGTCGCGGGGCTGCGGACGGAACAGGAACGCGGCGCCGACCGCCGCAACCGCGCGGTGGGGGATTGCGTGAGCCTTGGCGCGGGTCTGCGGATGACGCTGTCGGGCGACCGGGTGCCGGGGACGGGCGAGACCTATCTGTGCCTCAGCGCCAGCCATCACTTCGTCAGCGAGGCCTATGGCTCGGGCGGGCAGGGCAGCGACGGCTACGCCTTCACCGGCTCTTACGTGCTGATGCCCGACACTGCGCCGATGGCGCCGCCGAAGCGGACGCCGCCAGCGGTGGTGCAGGGCCCGCAGACCGCCGAGGTGGTGGGCGAGGGCGAGATCGACTGCGACGAATACGGCCGCATTCTGGTGCGGTTCCACTGGGATCTGGCGGGCGCCTGGTCGATGCGCTGCCGGGTATCGCAGAACTGGGCCGGCGCGGGCTGGGGCGGCATGGTGATCCCGAGGATCGGCATGGAGGTGCTGGTCGAGTTTCTGGAGGGCGACCCCGACAAGCCGGTCGTGGTCGGGAATGTGTTCAATGGCAAGAACGACGCGCCCTATCCGCTGCCGGCGCATAAGACGAAAGCCGTGTGGCGGTCGAACACGCATCAGGGCCAGGGGTTCAACGAAATCGCCTTCGAGGATGAGAATGGCATCCAGAACATGTTCTTCCATGCCCAGAAGGACCAGACGACCCGTGTGCTGAACGACCGCATCAAACGCGTTGACCGGCATGAGGTCGCGGCGGTTGGCCGGAACCGGGCGGTCGAGGTCGGCGGCAATCAGAAGCACGAGATCGGCGGCTCGATGAACACGGTTGTCGGGGGCACCGGCATTTCGGCCTTCGCGCTCATGGCCGCAGTCGGCGGAATGGCCGGGAATACCGCAGGGCTTTTGAAGCAGGCGGGAGAGATTGCCGGAGGTGCTGGTTCCGGAATGGATCTGTTCGCGGGAACGGTTGCGTCATCCGCGCTGGGCTTTCTGGGCGCGGGCGGCTTGGGCAATCGTTCCCGTATCGTCGGGGGCGACAGCGATCGCCCCGATGCCGGTCGCGCGCTGGGCGATGCCGGCAACAGTTTGGGCGAAGCCGCGGCCGGGCTTTTCCCGCTGCCCGGCATCATGAACACGATCGTTGGCAGCTTCAAATCGGATACGATCGGGATCGCGCGGGCCGAGCAGATCGGGGTGTCGAAGGTCACCAATGTCGGGGCGACATCCATAGAAAGCGTCGGCAAATACAAGAAGATCGCCGTCGGCGAGGAATTCGTCATCGAATGCGGCGACAGCAAATTCATAATGAAATCCAACGGCGAGGTCATAATCCTCGGCAAGACCTTCAACTTCGTCGCGACTGGCCATTTTCAGATGCGCGGCAAGCCCGTCGACGTGAACTGATGGAGCTGGTGAACCCGACACCACTGCCGGGTCTGGCCTTTCGTCAGTTCGATCAGAACGGCGATCTTGACTGCGTGGTCACGCTGCGGGGCACATTCGAGCATGTGCAGGATGGCGTTGCGCGTTGGCGCGATGAGCAGATGCCGCTGCAATGGCAGGATGCCTATGAGGGCGATCCGCACGAAACCCCGATGCTGCATCAGTCCGATCTGGTGCCGGAGAAGCCCGGAACCGATGTGACATTTCTTGGCGCGAGCCATGCGCCGCAAGGGCCGTCACCCGGCTGGACCTGCCAGATGGATATCGGCCCCATCCGCAAGCGACTTCACGTCAGTGGTCCGCGCGCATGGAAACCAGTGGTCAAACCAGCCCGCTGGCCGTTTCGCCGCCATGAGGCGATTGTTGATTGGGAACTGACCCGGCCCGATCCGACCGAGTCCGTTCCGATGGATTGGCGCCATGCGTCTGGCGGACCGAATGTCTTTGAGGATGCGGAGCGGGATGAACATAACCCGCTCGGCCGCGGCCGCATAGGCCCGAAGGAGACATGGCAAAACCACGCCGTTCCTGCCCCGCAAGTGTCGGCCGAGGCCGAGATGACCCCCGCATCCGGGCCGGCGGGCCTTGGACCCGTCCCGCCGTTCTGGCGGCAGCGCGCACGATATGCAGGAACCTATGACGATGACTGGAAGGCAACGCGTCATCCGCTGTTGCCCAAGGACTTCGATCCGCGTTTCTGGCAATGCGCGCCAAAGGATCAGGTCGTCGCGCCGTATCTTCAGGCGAACGAAAGCTATTGCCTGACGAACCTTCACCCCGAATACAAGGTGGCTTCCGGTCGGCTTCCCGGCCTGAATCTGGCGGTGCGGGTCGACGAAGGCGGGTGGATACCGCTTCACCTTGACGGCGTGCAGTTCGACTGGCGCAAAGACACGCTTATCCTGTTGACGTGGCGGGCCCGCTTTCCTTTGCCGGAAGCGCTGGGTGTGAAGCTGCATCTGGGCTGGTGGTGGCAGTCAGCCGAGGAGGCCGCCGCGTGAGCATCCCCGACGACCAGTATATCGGAGAGCCCGGCTATCCCGCACCCTGGACGACCAGCATGCCGCGTGAGGGTCTGCGCGACAACGATCAGGCCCGGATCATTTCTCTTGCGCCGGACGTCTGCAAATCACCGGGAACGCCAGTGCCGTATCCGGTCGTCGATTTCTGCGGGCATGACGAGAATTACACGACATCCGTGCGCTTCACCCGGCAGAAGGTCATGGTCATGCGCTCGAACACCAGCCATGTCCATGGCGACGAGCCCGGGATCGGCAAGGGTGTTGTCTCGAACACCGTCGGCGGCATCAGCGAGCCGATCACCCACGCCGCTCAGGTTCGCGCCGAGGGAAGCCCGGTCATCCGCCACCTCGACCGCTTCCACATGAACAACCGCAATACGGTGGGCGAGGCGCTGTTTGTCAAAGATGTGCGGGCGTTTTCGCCGCCGGTGAATGATGATCCCGCGCCGGGATCGCTTGTGCGATTGGCAGATGCTTCGGGAAACTGGGCGAAATACGCCGGTCCGCCGCCTGTAGACGCGCCAGTCAAAAACCCGCCCATTGCCGGTTTGCCTCCGACCGGAAATCTGCCTGTCCCGACGTCTCCACCGGACGGACCTGCCCAGCCACCTGGCTCGGGGGGGCCATCTCTCTGGACGATTCTGAGATGGGCGCGACGAGGACACCTTGCCTATCAAGGCTACAAGCTGGCCAAGGGCGCATACGACGATATGAAATGGGGGCAGGCGAACCCCGAAGCCTATATGGCACGTGAGGCCTTATCTAAGGGTGGGGTTGAGAACTACGACGGGGTCGAGCGCGAAATCCACGAGGACGCGATTGCCCGCATCCGTCGCGGTGATCGGCTTAATGAAGTGCGGGAAGACTATGATAATCGGCTCCGGGACTACCGGAACGAGATGGAACTCGACGAACTACAGCACCCGGAAGATGCTGCCGCGCCAACCGGCGACAATGTGCGGGTCAGCCAGACCGAAGAATATCGCAAGAAATGCGAGGTCGGGCGCTATGGCAAGATGCGCAAGATTTGCGGCGGCTATGGCATGCAAGCGCATCATATCGTGCCGGACTGGACGTTGCGCTATGGAAGCCGGACGTCAGGCGATCGTATTCCCAACATGCCGAGCCTTGCTGACGGCATGGCGATCTGCGTTGCCGGTCAGGCGGCTACAAACGATACCGAACATAACCGGGCGCATGCTGCGGATGCTGCTATTGAAAAGCTGGCAGTCGACGCGAAGCCGCCGCATACTGCGCCGCTTTCTGGTGTCGTGAGAGAATCCCTTGACGCGATGATTAAAGTGCGCCCGGATTGCGAAAAAGAAATCAATTTGGCTGTGGCGCGACAATATACCGGAAAAAATCCTAATCAACTCCTACGGGCCAAGCGCCTGCCGCCGTTGCCGCCTGAGACGACGAAAGCTTTAGCAAGGGGCGAAACTAAATCTCTACCCTAACCGGAGAAGTCGAATGATCATCCTGACCCGTGCCCGCGCTGCGTCTGCGGACAGCCTGATGTTGGCGGCGACGCTAGCCGGCGCAGAAATCTATACCCCCGACGCTTTGGTTTATCAGTATGAACATGGCGGAGCGCCCGGCGAACAGTGGTTTTCCGATCATTTTTCATTGAGCGTTCAGGATATTGCGGTTGTCGATGATGCCGCAATCTCGCCAGCGCGCCCGCGTGGCTATGCGCTGTTATCGGCGGAAGGCGATGTCTATTATCTGTCCCGCCCTGACCGCGTTCAGGAGGTGATCCCAGGTGCGGGAACGACCAATCCCGGGTCGAAATTCTATGGCAAGGTGTTCAAGCTGCGGCAGATCGGCCAGTCGCTGTATGTGTGCGGTGCCGGCGGCCAAATCTATAAGAGGTATGGCCGCGATGACTGGCGGTTGTTGACGGATGCGGTTTTGTTCGATCCCGATGCGCAACAACGACAGGATAAAATCGCTGCCGAGAACGGGCATCCCGAACCAGAGTTCCTTTCGCCTGAATGGCAGGAGTGGGTAACCCAAAGAGCCCTCAATCCCGCCTCACGCAACGTCTTCTTTAACGACATTCAGGGTCTGTCCGAGGACGCGATTTATATCTGCGGCGAAACCGGCCCGGGGACCAAGCCGGTCCTGTGTTACTGGGACGGGCAGATCCTTCAGGAACTGAAACTGCCCGTCGCCGAGGCCGCGCTGACCGGTATCTGCATCGAGAACCGGGACAGCGTGTGGATCTGCGGACGCGAGGGCGTTATCCTTCATGGCAGCTGGGCGCGGGGCTTCAATCCGGTGAACGCGCCGACCCGCAACAACCTTTTCCACGGCTTCACGCCCTATCGCGGCAAGCTGGTGATGGCCGCCAGCGTCCGCCCCGGGGGGCTCTACGAACTCGATCCCGAAACCGGAGCGTTTGGCCGTTTCCGACCCGCGCTGCCGCCGCTGACCCAACCCTCGGCGGGTTCGGATGCGCCGAACGCCGGGCCGTTCTTCGCGCAGGCGATCGGCGATGTTCTGTGGGTGGTCGGTCTTCGGGATATCTTTCGTTTCGATGGGACCGAATGGCAGAGGATCAAGCATCCGGATATGGCTTGATCCGGCGCTGCGTCGGCAAACGTGCCGACGCCGATAACAGGGCCACACTAAGGACGCTTGACCGCGCCGAGGCGCACGTGTGAGCGGCCGCTGCCGTCCGGTCAGGCTAAAGTTGTGTTGGAAAGAGGATATTACTGATGCGCGCTAAAGGTTGGTCGCCGCGTTTGCTGGTGGGTACCGCTTTGTCAAAGGATCAATTCAGCTTTGTTCTTGGGGAACTGGAATATGACGATCCATTCAGCGCCATAATTACCTACGATGGAAACTTTCCTCAACCGTGGAGCCGGATAGACGTTCAGCGTGAAGTCGTGGATCTGCTCTATGCCGACGAAAAGGATGTTCTTCTCGCTCTTTCGAACGAGGGTGACGTCTACACGATACGGGGTGGCCAGGTCGACTGGTCGAAGATCCCGGGCGCAGGCGTGCTGAGCGATGACGCTGAAGGTTACGGCGCGACACATACACTCCTGCGGCGTGGTGAGACCAGCTTTGTGTTCGGGGCCGGCCGCCAGATTTATGAACGCACCGGTGAAGCCGCGTGGAATGTCATCTCGGCGGATAAAAGCGGCAGCGATGGATACCAACCCGAGAGTTTCGGCGACGCAATCCTGCTGGGCGACGGAGACATGCTGATCGAGGCGGTGAGTTTGCCCGCGCAACCCCGCGCAGGGAACTTGCTCGATCATCCAGACTATCGCCCCGATCTTACGCCGGAACGTCTCGTCGACCTCATGGATCAAATGAACGCTGCTGGCTCCGGTGGTCCAAGACGGCAGTTTGTTTACAGGTTTGACGGCCGGACGCTCGACCGCGTCGATGTGCCGGAAGATATCGTGATCCGTGATCTGTATCAGGATCCCAACAAGAATATCTGGATCGTTGGTGTCGACGGCCTGATTCTGAAGGGGAATACCGGTGGAAACTTCGATCGCGTGGATTTTCACGGAGATCGCGAGACGCTCATCTCGGCAGTCTGGTTTTCGGACAAGCTGATCGTTGCCTCTGACTATAGTTTGCATGGCTTTGATGGCCATATCATGACCAGGATCAAGCCGGTATTGAACGATCCGTTCATCAACCGAAACACCCCGACGCCAAATGGTCTGCAGGTCGTGGACGGCATTATGTTCTACTTCGATTACAAGCACGGCGTGTGTCGCTGGGATGGTGAAATATGGGATTGGATCGACATCCCGGAAGCGCTGCTTGAGCGGAAATTCGAAGGTCTTCGCTGACGTTCGGTAGATGTGATTGTTTGGAATGCGTTAGTTTACTAAACGCCACGCAGCCTTTGATTGCCGTTCTTGCCCAATTTGTGCCACTCAGTTCCGCTTAATGCAGTCGAGCGAAAATCAAAATAAATCAAAACATTTTTGCGCAGCTTGTCGAAATAATTAGATTGCTGTTTTCGTCTCTGATCGGGCTTATAACCTGAAAGTTAAAGCTTTTCGTCCGCACCCTGAATCGTTTTGGCTTTTGCAGAAGCGCCGATCGTGATTCCCTTTGATCAGGGAGGATTGGTCATGTCAGCACCTTTGCCTGCGGCGCTTCGGGTT
>NZ_JBHUEN010000036.1:0-1177 GCF_042680785.1 Paracoccus pacificus | reverse complement strand
ATCGCAGATGCCAGCTTGAATCATGCTCAAAGACTGATGTGAATCCCTTTTGTCAACACAACCTAACCATTCTCTTGCTCATCGTCGGTCTTGCAGTTTGTGCCGGGAGCATTCTGCTGTTCCGTCGTGCCAACCATGGTGGGGCGTCGCGGCGTTCTTCGTAGGGGTCGGTATCGTGTCGAGCGCCTACTTCGTCGGGCCATACCTGGCAGAATGGATCGCTGCCTGGTGGGCACCGCCGCAGGATAGCCAGGCTTGCAGCGAGGCCGGCGGCGTTTGGACGCGGGGCGAATGCAGCATCATCCCGACGGATGAAAACTAGCGTCACGGGTGCCATAGGCCAACTAACTGCCATCCCAAGCGGCTCGTCAACCAGCCGGTCAGCACCAGAAATCACCACCCGCCGACCGCTGCTTTCTGTGACGTGTCGTCGTCTTCGGTCAGGTCAACAGCGAACGGCCGCGCGCTTTGCCGGGCGGTGGCGGTGCATTGCCGTCGCAGCTGGATCCGGCGTCACATGGCTGTTCTCCTTTGCTTCCCAACTGTGACCCTGGGCCGAAGCGGCTGGTGGGCGGTGCGCATCATGCCCCTGGCATGATTCACCCCTTCAACAGCTAATTTCCCCTGGCCTATGGCCATTCCTCGCGAGGCAAATTAGCTGTTGACCACCACCCTGATGCTTCGACCCAAAACAGGTTCACAGAAGCAAAGGAGAACAGCCATGAGCATCACCGTCTATTCCAAGCCCGCCTGCGTGCAATGCACCGCCACCACCCGCAGCCTCGACGCAAAAGGCGTCGCCTATACGGTTGTTGACCTGACCGAAGACGACGACGCGCTGCGCTTCGTTGAAAGCCTGGGCTATCGGCAGGCCCCCGTGGTGATTTCAGGTGCCGACCACTGGTCCGGCTTCCGCCCCGATCGCATCGCCGCCCTCTAGGGCGGCTTTGCCGTCCCTTCGCCCATCACCTACTTCAAATATCTACCGTGTGGTGTTGGTCAACGTCCTAGCCGAACGTTAGCAAGGGCATCGAGCGTGGAGACACCAAATATCGGAACGCTCGATGCCCTTGCGGATTATACCGAGCCGCCGTTCATGCGTGGCGCGGCGAAGGTCGGTAGCGAGCCCTTTTTGACGAATGCTGCCGAGCGACTGGACGGCCGCTTCGGCGGACCC
>NZ_JBHUEN010000035.1:0-1044 GCF_042680785.1 Paracoccus pacificus | reverse complement strand
CCATGCCCCTACCGTCGAACGCCTCCCGCGTCATACCCCGACCGCCGCATTGCTGCAATTTTTAGAGGCGCCCTTAAGCTTGTCAATGGTAGACAGAAGCCGAACGTCGTTTTGGCTCAGGCCCGCCTGTTTGATCGCGTCGCGCAAAATTTCCTGGCGATCGACGTCGAGCGAGTAGATTGCAAAATCAGGGTTGATGCCAATGTGGGAGCCGTGCTGCTGCAGCATCTGCATGCAGAAGGAGTGAAAGGTCCCGATCAGAGCGCGCCGTTCCTGTTCAGGTACCAATGCAGTGACGCGCGCGGACATTTCGTCAGCCGCCTTGTTGGTGAAGGTCAGAGCCAGCACGCGGAACGAACGATCGGGCGTATCGGCAAGCAGCTTGGCCACCCGCGTCGTCAGGACGCGGGTCTTGCCGGAGCCGGGGCCGGCGAGAACGAACATCGGGCCATCGCGCCAAGCGACAGCGATACTTTGTGCTTCGGTCAGTTCTGACAATGCCACGTTGAGGGCGGTATCGGTCATGTTAGGCCTCTCAATGCCAAGATTGCATTGCGGAATGATGCAGGCATGCGCTGCGCCAGCGCCGGGTTCTCGGCGCACTGTTTTGCGAGGACGGCTGCGTAGCCGCTCTTGTCGTTCTCGAGTGCCGCAATCAATGTCGCATCGTCAAAATCCGCTGCTCCTACGTTTCCAAAAGAGACAAGAATTGCTTTCAGTTCGTTTTGCAGTCCATCTGCTATGAGCTGCTGTTCGAGATAACCGGCCGGCAACGAGAAGGTGCGGCGAGCCATTTCCTCGGCGGAAAACTTTCGTGCGGTGATCCTGGCGATGTAGCCGAGCCCGGCGGCATCTCCATCGACGACGGCACGCCAAGGATAACCGAGCGCTCTTGCAAGTACCGCAAATATCTACCGTGTGCCTTCGGTCAACAACCTTGCGGATTATACCGAGCTGCCGTTCATGCTTGGCGCGGCGAAGGTCGGTAGCGAGCCCTTTTTGACGAATGCTGCCGAGCGACTGGACGGCCGCTTCGGCGGACCC
>NZ_JBHUEN010000034.1:0-93523 GCF_042680785.1 Paracoccus pacificus | reverse complement strand
TTCAAGGCCTTCGTCTCCATCGCATGCGCCATGGCCTGGTTGGCCTGAATGAAGACGCCCTCTAGGCGAACTGACCGCCCTCGTCGCCGCCGATGCCACCGCACGATCCGGCGTCAGGTCCAGATCGCGCTGCCGGTGACCGGATCGCGGTCGGGGCGCGGCACTGCCTCGATCAACCGGGCCGACTCGGCGTATAGGGCCGGATCGGCGCGGCGGATGTCGGGTGCGCCGCCGCCCGGATAGGCGCCGACGACGCGGAAATCGGCACTGGCCGACAGCCGGCAATGGCCGGTTCCGGCGGGCAGGATCAGCGCGTCGCCGGCCGCGACCTCGACCTCTTGTCCGGCCGCGCCACCCAGCATCAGCCGGGCGGTGCCGCTGATCACCACCAGCACCTCGTGCATGGTCGCGTGATAGTGGTGGTAATCGAACACCCCGTTCACCCAAGCCCCGCCCCAGCCATGGGCGGCAAGGCGGTCACGCGCGGCGCCGGCATCGGTCAGCCCGGTGCCTTGGTGGACCAGCACCGGCAGCCGGTTGTTCGGTGTCCGGCCATCGCCTTTGAAGATCAGCCGTTGCGGTCCAGCCGCGCGATCAGGCTCGACGTGTCCCATCGTCCGCCCCCCATATTCTGAACATCCTTATAGAACTGATCGACCAACGCGGTGACCGGCAGGCTGGCGCCGTTCTGGTTCGCGGTCGCAAGACAGATGCCCAGATCCTTGCGCATCCAATCGACCGCGAAACCGAAATCGAACTTGCCCGCGGCCATGGTCTTGTGGCGGTTCACCATCTGCCAGCTTCCGGCGGCGCCCTGGCTGATCACCTCGACCACCTCCTCGATCCCAAGCCCCGCCCGCTGCGCGAAATGCAGCGATTCCGCCAGGCCCTGCACCAGCCCGGCAATGGCGATCTGGTTGGCCATCTTGGTCAACTGCCCCGCTCCGGTCGGCCCCATCAGGCGGCAGATCTTGGCATAGGTCTCGATCACCGGGCGGACGGTTTCAAACTGTGCCTTGTCGCCGCCGCACATGATCGAAAGCTGCCCGTTCTCGGCCCCCGCCTGCCCGCCCGAGACCGGCGCGTCGACATAGCCAAGCCCGGCCTCGGCGGCGATTCCGGCCAGTTCCTTGGTCACCGCCTCGGACACGGTAGTGTGATCGACAAAGATCGCGCCGCGCGCCATGCCGGCGAACGCGCCGTCATCGCCCAGACAGACCGAGCGCAGATCGTCGTCGTTACCGACACAGGCCAGCACGATCCCGGCGCCTTCGGCGGCCTGACGCGGGGTCGGCGCCGACTTTCCGCCGTGTTTCCCGACCCAGGCGTCGGCCTTGGCAGAGCTGCGGTTATAGACGGTCACCTCATGCCCGGCCGCCGCCAGATGGCCCGCCATCGGAAAGCCCATCACACCCAAACCCAGAAAAGCCAGTTTCGCCATTGCCACACCCCTGTTGTTGCTTCCATCCGACGCATCGTCCCGCGTTGAAATGCCGGCGCGATCGTCCTAGTAACCCCATGAGTTTCATCGCGGGCGCGCCCGCGTCAACCCGAACCGGCCCGCCACAGCTTATCCGACAGGACACGCGACCCCGATGCTCTTGCTATTCCGCTGGCTGCTGCGGTTGACCATCGGCCTTATCATACTGACGGTCCTTGGTATTCTGGCGGTGTGGTATTTCGCCATCCGCTCATTGCCGGATTACAACGCCAGCTTGCAGGTCAGCGGCATTTCGGCCCCGGTCGAGATCGTGCGGACCACCGAAAACGTGCCGCATATCTTCGGGGCCAGCGACCGCGACGTCTATTTCGCGTTGGGTCTGGCCCATGCGCAGGACCGGCTGTTCCAGATGACGCTGCTCCGCCGCGCGGCCGAGGGGCGCCTGTCCGAGATCTATGGCGCCCGCGCCTTTGCCGCCGACGATCTGGTGCGCCGGATGGGGCTTTACCGCGCGGCGCAGGCGCAGGTCGCCGCCCAGACGCCCGAGACGCAAGAGGCTTTGGCCGCCTATGCCGACGGGGTCAATGCGTGGCTGGCGCAGGTGAACAAGGGCGCCATGGGCCGCGGCGCGCCCGAATTCTTCCTTTACCCGGACGACTTTTCCCTGTGGCAGCCGGCGGATTCGCTGGCCATCCTGAACCTTTTGGCCGCCGCCGCGACCGATCAGGCCAAGTCCGAGGTGCTGCGGGCGCGGCTTTCCATCGCGTCCCCCCAGTTCAGCGGCGATCTGGTCGCCGGCGATGATGAACCGCCGATGCCGGCCTATGCGCGGCTGTTCCCGGGTCTGCGGCTGCCGCAACCCGAAACCGATGCGGCGCAGAACCCGTCGCGCGAATGGGACGACATGCTTGCGGGTTTCGTGGCGCCGGGCATGGGGGCGTCGGCCAATGCATGGGCAGCCGCGCCGCGCCGGACGGCGGCGGGCGGCGCGCTTTTGGCCAATGACATACAGGTGCCGCTGACCGCGCCCTCGCTGTGGTATCTGGCGCGGCTCGAGTTGCGCTCGGGCGGCGTGATCGGCGGCACCATACCCGGCATTCCGGCGGTGATCGTGGGGCGGAACCCCAAGCTCGCCTGGGGGATCACCCCTGCCCATGTCGACGATCAGGACCTGCTGATCGAGGAACTGGACCCGTCCAATCCGAACCGCTATCGCACCCCCCAAGGCTGGCGGCCGATGGAAAGCCGCAAGGAAATCATCCGCATCCGCGACGCCCAGCCGGTGACGATCACGCTCCGCCGGACCGAAAACGGCCCGGTCATGCCGCTGGCGCCGCTGGGGCTGGAGCCGGTCCTGCCGCCCGGGCATGTCGCCGTCCTGCAATGGACCGGCGCGCAGCCCGGCGACACCACGCTGAGTGCGCTTCACGGGCTGATGAAGGCGCAGGGGCGCGATGATGCGATGAAGGCGGCCGCACTTGTGGTGGCGCCGGCGGTCTCGTTGACGCTCGCTGACAGCGGCGGGGTATCCGAGCTTCTGGCCGGCGCCCTGCCCGCCCGCAACCCCGCGCATCAGACGGCGGGCCGCATGCCGGCGCCCGGCTGGGTGCCCGAAAACCGCTGGCAGGGCCTGCGCCCGGCCGACAGCGCGCCCCGCATCATCGACCCGGAATCCGGCATCGTCGAGGCCACAGGCGATGCCCAGCCGGGCGGCGCGTTCCCCGATAACCTCGGCCATGACTGGGGCGATTCACAGCGGATCAAGCGGTTGTCGCGGTTGATGGCGGGGCGCGACGTGCACACCCGGGAAAGCTTCATCGCCGCGCAGCTGGATACCGTCAGCCCCGCCGCCCGGGCGCTGCTGCCGCTGACCGGGGCCGACCTGTGGTTCACCGGCGAGCCCGCCGCCACCGGCACCCCCGAGCGGATGCGTCAGGATGCGCTGGCGCTTCTGGCCGAATGGGACGGCAATATGAGCGAGCATCTGCCCGAGCCGCTGATCTATGCCGCGTGGATGGCCGAGTTGCAGTATCGCCTGATCCGGGACGAGCTGGGGCCGGTGGTCGAATCGCTGACCGCGCTGCGGCCGGCGTTCATCGAACGGGTGTTCCGTAATACCAATGGCGCGTCGCGCTGGTGCGACGTCGTCCAATCCGCCCCGGTCGAGGATTGCGCCACGATCGCGCGCCAGTCGCTGGATGCCGCGCTGCTCGACCTGTCGTCGCGCTATGGCGATGATGTGGCAAGCTGGCGCTGGGGCGACGCGCATCAGGCGATCCAGTTACATCCGGCGCTGGGTCGGGTGCCGGGGCTGCGGTCGATATTCGACATCCAGCAATCGACCTCGGGCGGGGATTTCACCATGGCCAAGGCCGGGATACTGGGGCGCGGGCGTGACGCATGGCGCAATATCACCGGCGCGGGTTATCGCGGGGTCTATGATCTGGCCGACCCGGACAGTTCGGTCTTTATCATCTCGACCGGGCAGTCGGGCCATCCCCTGTCGCGGCATTACGACGACCTTGCCGAATTGTGGCGGCGCGGGGAATATATCGGCATGTCGCTTGACCCCGAGCTTGCCCGCGCTGGCGCCGTGGGCATCACCCGGCTGACGCCGAGCACCCAGTAAGCCGCCCGAAGCCGCCCGGTAAGCCGCCAGTCATCCCGGCGCGGGAAACCGCGCAGAACCGTGAAGAAAGCCGAACCCATGTCCCCCGCCCGCCCAGACATCCTCTGCATCGGCGCTGTCTTGTGGGACGTGATCGGCCGCACGCCCGCGCCGATGCCTTACGGCGCCGATGTGCCCGGGCGCATCCTGCATGTTCCGGGCGGCGTCGCGCTCAACGTGGCCGCGACGCTGGCGCGGCTGGGGATGCGGCCGGCGGTGCTGTCGTCCGTGGGGCAGGACCTGCAGGGCGCGGCGCTGATCGAGGCGGTTCAGGCGCTTTCGGTCGGGACCGAATGGCTGCACCGTGACCCCCGGCTGCCCACCGACTGTTATATGGCGGTCGAGGATGGCCGGGGTCTGGTCGCCGCCATCGCCGACGCCCATTCGCTGGAAGCCGCCGGCACGGCGGTTCTGGCGGCATTGCGCGACGGGCGGCTTGGCACGCCGGATCAGCCATGGACGGGGCCGATCGTGCTTGACGGCAATCTGACCGCCGGTCTTTTGGGAAAGATCGCCCGCGATGCGGCCTTCGCCGCCGCCGATCTGCGCGTGGTCCCGGCAAGCCCCGGCAAGGCCGAACGGCTGCGGCCGCTTCTGTCCGCGCCGGGGGCCACCTTCTATCTGAACCGGGCCGAGGCCGCGATATTGACCGGCACCGAACCAGCCGACGCGGCCGAGGCCGCGCGCGCCGTGATCGCCGCCGGCGCCCGCCATGTGCTGGTCACCGATGGTCCCGGCCCTGTCGCCGAGGCGGTCTCGGACGGCCCGGTTCTGACCGCCGAACCGCCGCGGATACAGGTGCGGCGGGTGACCGGGGCCGGAGACTGTTTTCTCGCCACCCATATCGTCGCAGGCCGTCAGGGCGCGCCGCGACAGCAAGCGCTGAACCGCGCCACCGAAGCCGCCGCCGCCCATGTCAGTGGAAAGGATCTTGCATGACAAACCCCGCCCCCGCTCTGCCGCTGGCGATCGAACCCTCGGTCAAGGCCGCGCTTGATGCCGGCCAGCCCGTCGTGGCACTGGAATCGACCATCATCACCCATGGCATGCCGTGGCCCCAGAACCTCGAGATGGCCCGCAGGGTCGAGCAGGAGATCCGCGATCACGGTGCCACCCCCGCCACCATCGCGATCATGGAGGGGCGGATCCGCGTCGGCCTGACACCCGCGCGGATGGAGGCGCTGGCACGCACCCCGCAAGATCAGGTGATGAAACTGTCCCGCGCCGATCTGCCCGCCGCGCTCGCCCTGGGGCGCACCGGCGCGACCACCGTCGCTGCCACGATGATCTGCGCCGAACTGGCCGGCATCCGGGTATTCGCGACCGGCGGGATCGGCGGCGTCCATCGCGGGGCCGAGACCAGCTTTGACATCTCGGCCGATCTTCAGGAACTGTCACGCACGCCGGTGACCGTCATCGCCGCCGGCGCCAAGGCGATTCTCGACCTGCCGAAGACGCTGGAAGTGCTTGAGACGCTTGGGGTGCCGGTCATCGCCTACGGGCAGGACGCGTTTCCCGCATTCTGGTCGCGCGACTCGGGTCTTGGGGCGCCGCTGCGCATGGATGACCCGGCGCTGATCGCCCGCGCCGCCCTGATCCGCGACACGCTTGGGATGAAGGGCGGCCAACTGGTCGCCAATCCGATCCCGCCGGAGGCCGAGATCCCGCGCGCCGAGATCATGCCGGCGGTCGAGGCCGCGCTGGCCGAAGCCGCCCAGCAGGGGATCGCGGCCAAGGATGTGACGCCGTTTCTTCTGTCGCGCATCTTCGAACTGACCAAGGGCCGCTCGCTGGCGGCGAATATCGAACTGGTGCTGAACAACGCCCGGCTTGGCGCGGCGATCGCCACCGCCTTTTCCGCAGCCTTTGCTGCCGACTTTGACGCTGGCGGCGCCAACGGTTAATTGTTCATCCCAAGGGGCGATTTCGCTTGACCTCGGGTGCCTTGGTCACGCCATTGTGCGCGCGTTGCATTCAAGGTGTCCGATGCCCGCCAACGACCACATCCCGGACCTGAATCCGGCGCATAACCCGCATCCCGCGCCGCGCCGGCGGACCTTCCTTGGCGCGCTGCGCGCCTCGTTCCTGACCGGGCTGGTGGTGATCGCGCCGATCGGGCTGACGATCTGGCTGATCTGGTCGGTGATCGGCTGGATCGACAGCGTGGTATTGCCGCTGGTGCCCCAGCAACTGCATGTCGACCGCTATTTCGGGCTGAACCTGCGCGGTGTCGGCGTGCTGATCTTTCTGGTCTTCACCGTCATCGTGGGCTGGCTGGCCAAGGGCTTCATCGGCCGCAGCCTGATCCGCATCGGCGAAAACATCGTCGACCGTATGCCCATCGTCCGGTCGATCTATGGCGGCATCAAGCAGATCGCCGAGACGCTTCTGGCCCAGGGTGACGCCAAGTTCGACCGCGCCTGCATGATCGAATATCCCCGCAAGGGCATCTGGGGCGTCGGCTTCATCTCGGGCGAGGCCAAGGGCGAGCTGGGCGGCCGCGGCCCGAATGGCGAGCGGCTGATCGCGGTCTTTTTGCCGACGACGCCAAACCCGACCTCGGGCTTTCTGCTGTTCGTGCCGGAACCGGATGTCATCGTGCTGGACATGTCGGTCGAGGATGCGGCCAAGCTGATCATATCGGCCGGGCTGGTCTATCCGCCCGACCGCAGCAAGGCGGCGCTTCAGGACAACAGCGAAGGGATGTCGATCGAGTCGCGCTGACCCAGATTGCCGCCGCTTTCCGACAGGAACTTTTCGGCCGCATTCCAGCCCGCGTCACGCATGACCTCGATCATCCCCGGCGACGGCGTCACTTTTGAACGCGCCGTCAGGTCATTCATCAGGCTGTCGTCCATGATCATGTGGACCAGCACGTTCTTCATCGCGCCTTCGTCGATCCGGCCCTGCGCGAACAGCCGTTTGACAAAGCTGATCGCGCGCAGCTCGCTGAGCAACGAGGCGTTGAAGCTGATTTCGTTGATCCGGTCCTGAATCGCCGCCGGCGTTTTCGGAATGGCCTCGCGCAGCATCGGATTGATGTTCACGATCACGATGTCGCGGGGCAGATCGGGGTGGAACAGCGGAAACAGCGCCGGGTTGCCGGAATAACCGCCATCCCAATAGGCTTCATGCGTGCCGGTGGCGGGATCCCTGATCTCGACCGCGCGGAACAGGTTCGGTAGACAGGCCGAGGCCATGATCGCGTCGGCGGTGATTTCCGCCCCTGAAAAGATGCGTATCTTGCCGGTGCGCACATTGGTCGCGGTGACGAAAAACCGGGGGCCGGCGTCGATATCGACGCGGGGAAAGGGCATTTCCTGAATGATGTGGCGCAGCGGGTTGGAATAGAACAGGCCGTAATCATACGGGCTGAACACCCGGGTCACATTGTCAAGCCACGCCGCCGGCGAAAAGAACTCGGCCCAGCGTTGCATGGCGCGCGGCAGCGGGAAAACCGAGGTCATCCAGCGCACCACGCGGTTGTCGCTCAGCTGTTCGACCTCGGACCAGATGTGGCGCAGGTTGCGCTTGGCCGCATCGCGCCCCGCCTTGCCCGGCGCCGCCGACAGCCCGCCCTTCAGCGCCGCACCGTTCAGCGCCCCGGCGGACGTCCCGCTGACCGAGGCGATCTCGATCCCCGGTTCGTCCAGCAGGCGGTCCAGCACGCCCCAGGTAAAGGCGCCGTGCGAGCCACCCCCCTGAAGCGCAAGGTTGATGCGTTTGGCCTTGGCCATATTGTCCCTCGTTTCTTTTCGACTTAACGTCGCAGGCAGCCTAACAGGCCGCAACGCAATATGAAAACCGGTCCGGCCACCGGCGGCATTGGGATCGGCCACCGATCTACAGCGCATGGGCGGGCGGATTGTTCCGCCCAATCGGCCCCCGGCGATCAACGGAGTGTGAGACATGCCCGATCCCGCCCATCTTGCGGCATTCGCCCTGATCGCCCTGGGCATGGTGCTGACCCCGGGGCCGAACATGATCTATCTGATTTCGCGCTCGGTGACGCAGGGGCCGGTGGCGGGGTTGATTTCGCTTGCCGGCGTGGCGACGGGCTTTGTCGTCTATATGCTCTCGGCCGCCTTCGGCATCACCGTGCTGATGATGGCGGTGCCCTTCGCCTATGACGCGCTGCGGCTGGCGGGTGCGGGCTATCTTTTATGGCTGGCGTGGCAGGCGGTGCGGCCCGGCGGGCGTTCGGCCTTTCAGGTCCGCGACCTGCCCCATGATCTGCCCCATGACCGGCCGCGCAAACTGTTTCTGATGGGGCTGATGACCAATCTGCTGAACCCCAAGGCCGCGGTGCTGTACCTGTCGCTGTTTCCGCAATTCATCCAGCCCGGCCATGGCTCGGTCCTGTTGCAATCCTTGACGCTGGGCACGGTGCAGATCGTGATCAGCGTGACGGTGAATGCGATGATCGCGCTGACGGCGGGGGGCGTTGCCGGCTTTCTCACCCGCCATCCCGGCTGGGCACGGGCGCAGCGCTGGCTGATGGGCACCGTGCTGGCCGGGCTGGCGCTGCGGATCGCGACCGAAAGGCGCTAGACCATGCCGATGCCCTACACCTACCGCCATGCCAGCGCGGAGTTCCGGGCCTATCTGCAAGACCTGCGCGAAGCGACGCTGATCGAATCCGACAACGTGCTTTACACCGGGACCGAGGCGGTGCTGACCAGCTTTCGCGCCCGGCTGACGGTGGCCGAGGGGCTGCGCTTTGCCGACGAATTGCCCGCCGTCCTGCGCGCGATCTTCGTCTGGCGCTGGGACGGCGCAGCCGCACCCCTGCCCTGGCCCGACCGCGAAACCCTGCGGGCCGAGATGCTGGCGCTGCGGCGGCATCACAACTTTTGCCCGCCGTCGCTGCTTGAAGAATTGCTGGCCGCCATTCCCCCGACCATGCGCGCGCCCGATTTTCAGCGCGCGGTCGAACGGATCGGGCCGCAGGCGGTCGGTTTCTGGGCCGCAGGCAGGGCGGATTAATCCTCGGCCGTCGCCTCGGCCCGGGTCTTGCCCGCCACGTCCAGCGCCAGTGTCGCGGCCATGAACGCATCCAGATCGCCGTCCAGAACCCCTTGGGTGTCGCTGGTCTCGACCCCGGTCCGCAGGTCCTTCACCATCTGATAGGGTTGCAGGACATAGGACCGGATCTGGTTGCCCCAACCGGCATCGCCCTTGGCTTCGTGCTGCGCGTTGACGGCGGCGTTCCGGCGGTCCAGTTCCTGCTGATACAGCCGCGAGCGCAGCGCGTTCATCGCGGCCTCGCGGTTCTGGTGCTGGGATTTCATGCTGCTGGTCACGACGATGCCGGTCGGCAGGTGGGTGATCCGCACGGCCGAGTCGGTGGTGTTGACGTGCTGCCCGCCCGCCCCCGAACTGCGATAGGTGTCGATGCGGATGTCGTTGGACGGGATGTCGATCTCGATATTGTCGTCGACGACCGGATAGACCCAGACCGACGAAAACGAGGTATGGCGCCGCGCGGCGCTGTCATAAGGGCTGATCCGCACCAGCCGATGCACGCCCGATTCCGATTTCAGCCAGCCATAGGCGTTCGGCCCGCTGATCTTGTAGGCGGCCGAGCGGATGCCGGCCTCGTCACCCGCGGTTTCGGACTGAAGTTCGACCGTATAGCCCTTTTTCTCGGCCCAGCGGGTGTACATGCGCGCCAGCATCGACGCCCAGTCGCAGCTTTCCGTGCCACCGGCGCCGGCGTTGATTTCAAGGAATGTGTCGTTGCCGTCCGCCTCGCCGTTCAGCAGCGCCTCGACCTCTTTGGCGGCGGCGAGTTCGGACAGCGCGCGCAACGATCCCTCGGCCTCGGAGACGATCTCGTCGTCGCCCTCGGCCTCGCCCAACTCGATCAGGTCGACGTTGTCGGACAGATCCGTCTCGATCTTGCGATAGGTCGTCACCGCGTCCAGCAGCATCTGCCGGTCACGCATCAGCTTTTGCGCGCGGGCCGGGTCGGACCAAAGATCGCCGTCCTCGATCATCGCGTTCATTTCCTCAAGCCGGTGCGGCGCGGTTTCCCAATCCATGCGCTGGCCAAGCAGCCGCAGCGACTTGCGGATCGCATCGACGGTGGTCTGGGTTTCGGCGCGCATGGCATCGGTCCTTGGCAGAAGAAATGACGGTTTGGTTCAGCGACACGGCTGATAGCCCGCCCCATAGATAGGGGCAAGCGGGCCCAAGGTTAATAGAGCCCGCCCGAGGACATGGTGTTGAAATCGGCTTTGCGCGGGATGACTTTTTTCTTGCCGGTCGAGGTCGTGACCTCACGCGCGCCGGCATTCGCCGAGGTCGTGATCAGCGGCAGATCCTCGCTGATCTTCCAACCCCCGTCGACGACCATCATGCTGCCGATGCCGTCACCCGGCCCGGTGCCGTCGCGGAAATATTCGGCGATCACGTTCGCACCCGATGCGTTGTCGGGCAGCAAGGCGCCCGAAAAGCGGTCGACCTTGACGAAATGGCCGCCCGGCGGGACGCGGAACTTGGTGCCGCCGGTTTCCTTGATCGCCTGCCGCATGAAGGCGTTGAACACCGGCACGCAAAGCGTGCCGCCAAAGGCGTTGCGCCCCAGCGTGCGCGGCTGGTCATAGCCCAGATAGCACCCGGCGACGATGTTCGACGAAAATCCGATGAACCACACGTCCTTGGCGTCGTTGGTGGTCCCGGTCTTGCCCGCGATCGGCACCGGCAGGTTCACGCCCTTGCCCGAGCCGCGCTGCACCACCCCCTCCATCAGCGAGGTGACCTGATAGGCGGTGACCGCGTCCAGCACCCGCTCGCGGTTCGAGGTGATATGCGGCGAGGCGCCCGGCGGCAGCGTGCCCATGGTGCAGCCGTCGCATTTGCGGTCATCGTGGCGATAGATGGTGCGGCCGAAACGGTCCTGAACCCGGTCGACCAGCGTCGGCTGCACCCGCTCGCCCCCGTTCGCGATCATCGCATAGGCGGCGACCATCTTGAACAGCGTGGTTTCCTGCGCGCCAAGCGCATTGGCAAGGAACGGCGACAGCTTGTCATATACGCCGAATTTCTCGGCGTATTTCGCCACCGTATCCATGCCGATTTCCTGCGCGATACGGATCGTCATCAGGTTGCGCGACTGTTCGATCCCGGTGCGCAGCGGTGTCGGGCCATAAAACTTGTTCGACGAGTTCTTGGGCCGCCACAGACCTTGCGGCGTGTTCACCTCGATCGGGCCGTCAACCACGATGGTGGCGGGGGTAAAGCCGGAATCAAGTGCCGCCGCATAGACGAAGGGCTTGAAGCTGGAGCCCGGCTGACGCTGGGCCTGCGTGGCGCGGTTGAAGTCGGTGGACTGATACGAAAAACCGCCCTGCATCGCCATGACGCGGCCGGTATTCACGTCCATGGCCATGAAGCCGCCCTCGATCGCCGGCACCTGCCGCAGGCTCCAGCGGATGAACTTGCCGGTGTTGTCGTCGGTCATGGCGCGGACCAGCACCACGTCGCCCACGTCGACAAGATCGCCTGCGACCTTGGCCTTGGCCGCCAGCTTGCCGTCGGGCAGCCGTTTGCGGGCCCATTGCACGTCCTTGGCCGGAATCCAGTGCCCGTCGGCGTCCTCCTCGATCCCCTCGATGCCGATGCGGGCGTCGCTGTCGCCAAGCGCAAGGACGACGGCCGGATACCAGCCGGGAATATCGCGCGGCACCGGCGCCTTGAACAGCGCCTCGCGCCACGCGGCTTCGCTTTGCAGATCCTCGGGGGCGATGGTCTGACGGGTGCCGCGCCAGACGCCGGTGCCGCGATCATAGCTTTCCAGCGCGTTTTGCAGCGCCTTCGCGGCGGTCTTTTGCATGTCGGGATCGACCGTCGCCCGGATCGACAGGCCGCCGCTGAAAAACTCTTCGCGCCCGAAACGGTCCGAAAGCTGACGGCGGATCTCGTCGGTGAAATAATCGCGCGGCGGCAACTGGTTGCGGAACGCCGGATAATCGCCGTTCTGCACCGAGCGCAACGGCTGGGCCTTTTCGGCCGTATAGACGGCTTCGGTGATATAGCCGTTCTGGAACATCTCGTTCAGGACGTAATTGCGCCGCTCGGTCAGGCGATCCTTGTCGCGCACCAGCGAACGCGACGGCGCCTGCGGCATCGAGGCCAGAACCGCGGCCTCGCTTGGCGACAGTTCGGACAGGGTCTTGTTGAAATAGGTCCGCGCCGCGGCCGCCACGCCATAGCTGTTCTGACCAAGGAAGATCTCGTTCAGATACAGTTCAAGGATCTGGTCCTTGCCCAGCGACTGTTCCAGCCGGGTCGCCAGAATCAGTTCCTTGATCTTGCGTTCGACCGAGCGGTCCGAGGACAGCAGGAAGTTCTTGGCCACCTGCTGCGGAATGGTCGAGGCGCCGCGCAGCCGGTCTCCCTTCAACGCCTGCAAGGCCGCCGCCGCCATGCCCCGGATGTCATAACCGTGGTGGTGATAGAAATTCTTGTCCTCGGCCGAGATGAAGGCCGCCTTCACCAGATCGGGTATTTCCTCGATGGGCTGAAAAAGCCGCCGCTCCTCGGCGAATTCGTCGATCAGCTTGCCCTCGCCCGAAAAGATCCGGCTGATGGTTTTCGGCGCATAGCTGGCAAGCTGCTCGTGGCTGGGCAGGTTCTGGGAATAGATCCAGAAGATGCCGCCAATGGTCAGCACCGCGAAAAACGCGGCGGTCACAACCCAGCTAAAGATTGCGCCAAAGAAGGACAGGACGAAACGAAGCACGCGGCAGGGCCCTTTCAGGATGGAACCGCTTATTAAACCGGGCGTCCGGTCAGGTCAAAGCAAGATACCGTCAGGAACACCGGGTCACCGGCGCAAAAGCGCCGCCGCGGCGGCATCGTCGCGTGCCCATTTCATGATCGCCGCCGCCGCCGCATCCGCCGCCCGGGTGCGCCATGCCGGGTCGGTCAGGTTGGCCCGGTCAAGCGGGTCGGTCAGAAAGCCCAGTTCCAGCAGGACCGAGGGGAAATCGGGCGATTTCAGAACCGAGAACGCCGCCCCCTGCACCGGCCGCTTATGCATGCCGATCCCGTTGTCGCCCATTCTTTGCGCCATCGCCTCGGCCAGTTTCCGGGCCCGCGGCTGGGTGTCGGTCCGCGCCATGTCCATCATCACCGTGGCGACCTGATCGTCGATGCCGCGCAGGTCGATACCGGCCAGCAGATCGGCGCGGTCGTGGCGCATCGCCAGTTCACGCGCGGCGCGATCGTCGGCTTTCTCATCCCAAAGATAGATGGTGGCGCCCCGTGCGCCCAGAAGGCGGTCGGCCTCGGGCAGCGCGTCGGCGTGGATCGAGATGAAAATATCTGCCCCCGATGTCCGCGCAAGGGTCATGCGCTGTTCCAGCGGTACAAAGGAATCCTTGCGCCGGGTCAGCGTCACCTCGGCGCCGGCGCGGGTCAATTTTTCGGCAAGCTGCCGGGCAAAGACCAGCGTCAGCACCGCCTCGGTCGCGCCATCGGCCTGTGCGCCGGGATCAAAGCCGCCGTGGCCGGGGTCCAGCGTGACCGTGAGCTTGCGGGCGCCGTCGCCGCGCGCGCCGCGCCCTGCGATGGGTGGCACCTCGGCCGGCTGCGGCAGGTCCCAAAGCGCCGAAAAGGCAGCGCCGCTGCGGGGCCGGAAATCCTTGGCCGCGACCGGATCAAGCCGGATGCGGATCAATGCGCCGCCCTGCGCCCGGGTCGCGTCCATGCTGGCGGTGCTCAGCGCATAGGTGGATCCCAGATCCAGCACCAGACGCGACCATCCCGGCCGGAACGGCCCCCAGCGCAGGCCGGGCATGGCATCGGCGCCGGGCAGGTCGGTCGTGCGGGTGCCGGCGAAATCAACCTCCTGAAAATCGACCACAAGGCGCGGCGGCCCGTCGATCAGCATGACCCGGTAAGGCACTGGCTGGCTCAGCGACAGGGTCAGGTCAATGGGCCGCGGGCGGCCCCGGTCCCTGCCCTGCAACTCCAGCCGCGACTGGTCGAGGTTCAGCCGTGCCAGTCCGGATTCGCCCTTGGCTTGGGCGGACCCGACGCCAAGGATCACCGCCAGAATCAGCAGGACAAGCGCCAGCGGTCTCATCGCGACGCCATGAAACGGGCCAGCCGCGTCATCCCCTCGGCGATCTCGGACGTAGCGCGGGCATAGGAAAACCGCAGTGTCCGCCGCCCCCGGACCGGATCGAAATCAAGTCCCGGCGTCACCGCGACCCCGGTCCGATCCAGAATTTCGGCGGCAAAGGCAAGGCTGTCGTCGGTCATGGCCGAGACGTCGGCATAGATATAGAACGCCCCGTCGGGCGGCGCGATATCGGCGAAACCCATCGCCGGCAGCGCCTTCATCAGAAGCGCGCGGTTATCGGCATAGACCGCCAGATGCCGGCGCAGCTCATCCTCGGCCCCCAATGCCGCCAGCGCCGCCACCTGCCCCGGATGCGAGGGGCAGATGAACATGTTCTGCGCGATCCGTTCGACGGTGCGGATATGGCTTTCGGGAACCACGATCCAGCCAATCCGCCAGCCGGTCATCGAGAAGAATTTCGAGAATGAGTTGATCACGAAGACCTCATCGGTCACCTCAAGCGCGGTATGGCATTTCCGGCCATAGCTGAGCCCGTGATAAATCTCGTCGGAAATCAGCGCGATGTCATCGGCCGCGCAGCGGCTGGCCAGCGCGGCAAGCTGCGCCTTGTCCAGCATCGTGCCCGAGGGATTGCCGGGCGAGGCGATCAACAGCCCCGCCGCATCCCGCGGGATCTGATCCGGGCGCGGCTGATAACGGTCGGCGGCGCTGGTCGGAATGCCGACCGGGGTCAGCGACATGGCGCGCAGGATCTGGCGATAACTGGGATAGCCCGGCTCGCCCAAAGCCACGCGGTCGCCGGCATCGAACAGCGCCGAAAACGTCAGGATGAACGCGGCGGACGAACCCGAGGTGATCACCACCCGCGCCGGGTCCAGATCGACGCCATACCAGCGCCGGTACAGCTCCGCGATGCCCTGCCGCAGCGCCGGCAGCCCCAGCGCCACGGTGTAGCCCATCATCTCGCCCGCGTTCAGCGCCTTTGCCAGCGCCTGCCTTGCCAGTGCCGGGGCCGGGGTCGAGGGCTGGCCGACCTCCATATGGATGACCTTTCGCCCGGACGCTTCGGCCAGCCGCGCGCGTTCCATCACGTCCATGACGATGAACGGGTCGACCTGACCGCGCCGTGACTGCCGCATTGCCTGCCCTCCGCCTTGTTCTGTCCCGTGTTTTCTTTCCCTTTTCCTCTGCGCGCCGGCGCGGGTCAACCGCTCACAAAAGCGTTGATGCCTTGCCAAGCCCGGTCATTGCGGCCAAGTTCGCCGCACGTTTTCTGTGTCGCCCGCAAAGGATGCCCGCCATGTCCCGTATCGCCGCTATGCCCCGCGTGGCCGCCTTGGTTCTGATGACCACCGCAATCGCCTCACCGGCGCTGGCATTCGATCCGAAAGCCATGAGCGACGATGAAAAGGCGGGTTTTGGCGAGGCGGTGCGCAGCTATCTGCTGGAAAACCCCGAGGTGCTGCTTGAGGCGATGCAGGTGTACGAGCAGCGTCAGCAGGCCGCCCAATCCGACAATGACAGGGTTCTGGTCCAGACCAACAAGGACGAGATCTTTTCGGACGGCTATTCCTGGGTCGGCGGCAACCCCGAGGGCGACCTGACCATGGTCGAGTTCATTGATTACCGCTGCACCTATTGCCGCAAGGCCTTCAACGAGGTGAATGCGCTGGTCAAGAAAGATGGCAACATCCGCTATATCCTGAAGGAATTTCCGATTCTGGGCGAGGAATCGGTGCTTGCCAGCCGCTTCGCCATCGCCATGCAGCAGATCGCCGGGCCCGAGGTCTACAAAAAGGTCCATGACGAGCTGATGACGATGCGCGGGGCCATGACGCTTGAGACGATGCGCCGGATCGCCACCGATCTGGGGCAGGATCCCGATGCGGTGACCAAGCGCATGAACGAGGAATCGGTGACCGCCGTCATCCGCAAGAACGCCCAACTGGCCGAGCGGATGCGGATTCAGGGCACCCCGACCTTTGTCGTCGGGCCGGTCATGTTGCGCGGCTATCTGCCCGAGAATGAGATGGCCAAGGCCGTGGCAGACGCCCGCAAGGAAGCCAAGGGCTGATCGGGACCTGAAGGCGCCCCCCCGTACCGACGCCAACCCGGTTCCGGGGCGGGCCTTTCCAGGTCGGGCGGGCTTTCCAGGTCAGGCGGGCTGATCGTCCTTCGCGTCCGCCTCGTCGGCCGCCGCTTCGATGCTTTGGGCGCGTTCCTCGACCAGTTCGACGATGTGGTCGATCATCTGGGCGTTGGACATCTTGTGGCTTTGGCGGCCGGCCATATAGACCATGCCCGAACCGGCGCCGCCGCCGGTAAATCCAAGATCGGTCATCAGCGCCTCGCCCGGGCCGTTGACCACGCAGCCGATGATCGACAGGCTCATCGGTGTCTTTATGTGCTCCAGCCGCTTTTCAAGGGTTTCGACGGTCTTGATGACATCGAACCCCTGCCGGGCGCAGCTTGGGCAAGAGATGATCTGGACGCCGCGCGTGCGCAGGCCCAGCGATTTCAGCAATTCGAACCCGACCTTGACCTCTTCGACCGGATCGGCGGACAGGCTGACCCGGATCGTGTCGCCGATGCCCATCCACAGAAGGTTGCCCATGCCGATGGCCGATTTGACCGTCCCGCCGCGCAATCCGCCGGCCTCGGTGATGCCCAGATGGATCGGGGCGTCGGTCGCGTCCGCCAGTTGCTGATAGGCGGCGGCGGCCAGAAACACGTCCGAGGCCTTCACGCTGATCTTGAATTCGTGAAAGTCGTTGTCCTGCAACAGTTTTATGTGATCAAGCCCGCTTTCCACCATCGCGTCGGGACAGGGCTCGCCGTATTTTTCCAGAAGGTGACGTTCCAGACTCCCGGCGTTCACGCCGATGCGGATGGAACAGTTGTGGTCGCGGGCGGCGCGGATCACCTCGCGCACCCGGGCGGAATCGCCGATGTTGCCGGGGTTGATGCGCAGACAGGCGGCGCCGGCCTCGGCCGCCTCGATGGCGCGCTTGTAGTGGAAATGGATGTCGGCGACGATCGGCACCGGGCTTTCGCGGCAGATGTCGCGCAGCGCCCGCGTCGAGGCCTCATCCGGGGTCGAGATCCGCACGATGTCGGCACCGGCATCAGCGGCGGCAATCACCTGTGCCAGCGTCGCGCGCACATCGCCGCTGTCGGTGTTGGTCATGGTCTGGACCGAGATCGGCGCGTCGCCACCAACCGGCACGCGGCCGACCATGATCTGGCGCGACTTGCGTCTTTCTATGTTGCGCCAGGGGCGGATCGGGTTCAGCGACATGGTATTTCCTGTTCGGTCGCCCCCCAAATAGGCCGTAACGACCGCGACGGCAACAACCTCACCGGGTGGTGAACGGCGCCCACCTGTCGCGCGGTCGAAGGATGTTCCCGACCGCGCCTGTCCGCGGCGCTATTCGACCGAAGACACATCCGGGCGGTTCGTGGTCTCCGGGCTTACGGCATTGGGATCGACCGAGGCGAGGCTGACCATTTCGGCCAGGTCCGCGTCCTTGCTCAGATCCGCGATCGCGAATTTCGCCGACAGGTTGACCGGAGACATTTCGATGTTCTTCACCACCTGAGCGCCCGGCGCGGCCGGCCCATAGGTCTGGCCGTTCACGGCGAAATAGACCGCGCCCGAATTGCCCGCGCGCAGGACCGGCGGTTTTTCCAGCTTGGGCATGACGAAACGCTCGCCCTTGTCCATGGTCTTTTCCAGCAGAACCGTTCCGTCGGCCGAGGTCACCCGCACCCAGGCCGGGCGCACGGCAAGCAATTCCACCACGGCGGCGTCGGGGGCGATGGTGCGCACGGCGCCGGGGGCGGTCTGCGGCAGTTGCGGGCCGTAACCCATGGCAAGCTGCCGCGCTGTCGGAACGGCCGGGCTTCCGGCCGGGTTTTCGGGGGCGCCGGGCTGCGCGGCAGTCGATGCCTGCGCCTGTTCCAAGGCGCGGCGCAGGCCCGGATCAATGGCCGAAATCGGGCCGTCGCGGGCCACCAGAACCGGCACCTCAAGCGTGGCGGGACGGAAAATCCGGTCCTGAACCTCGGGCGTCGGCAGGTTCAGCGCCACATCCTCGGCGCCGTCGCCCTGCGCGGCATGGGCCGCCGATTCCACCGGATCAAGCGCCGCGATCGCGCCCGGGCCATGTTCGCCGGGGGTGACGTTGACCTGCTGGATCTGTTGCAGAACCGACCAGCCGCCATAGGCCAGACCGGCCAGAACGGTCACCAGAACCAGCACCGAGCCGACGGCCCGCGGCTCGACCGAGGACCAGAAGGATTCGGGCTGCGGGATGAACAGCGCCCGCGGATTGGCCAGCGCCTCGGCCGGATCGGACGGGCGGCGCTGCGGTTTCGGTCCCGAGGCCGCCGCCGCCATGCCGTGCACCGGCTGGAAACCGCTTTCGACGCAGAACCGCGCGAAGGTCGCGTCCGGATCAAGCCCCAGATAGCGCGAATAGGACCGCACATAGCCCGAGATGAAGCTGGGCGTATCGAATGCCGTGATGTCGCAATTCTCGATCGCCGCGACATAGCTGGCGCGAATCCGCAATTCGCGCTGCACATCCAGCAGCGATTTGCCCAGCGTGGCACGCTCGCCCCGCATGAGATCGCCAAGACGCATCGTATAGTCGTCAAACCCCGGCAAAGCCGATGGCTGATCGTAATCCGCCGGGGTATTTTCCCGCCGTTCATTCATGTCTGCGTCTGCCTCACTCTGACAACTTATCGACCGCCGACGAATCAGCAGAATCGTAGCTCTTGTTTATGCCAAGGCTATCACAGACGCGAGAGCAGTTCACCCCCGGGCGGATCAAATCAGGCGGCTGTTTCGGCGCGATTCAGCGCACAGCGTGACCAAAGTGCATCCATTGCCCGCACCAGCCGCTCGATCTGGTCGGGGGTGTGCACGGGCGACGGGGTAAAGCGCAACCGCTCGGTCCCGCGCGGCACGGTCGGGAAGTTGATCGGCTGCACATAGACCCCGAACTCTTCCAGAAGCATGTCGGACAGGGCCTTGCAATGCTTCGGGTGGCCGACATGCACCGGCACGATATGGCTGCCATGATCAATGATCGGCATCCCCAGCGCCTTCAGCCGCATTTTCAGGATCCGGGCGTGAAGCTGCTGCTTGTCGCGCAATTCCTGCCCTTCCGGGCCTTTCAGCAGGCTGATCGAGGTCGCAGCACCGGCCGCCACCGCCGGCGGCAGCGAGGTGGTGAAGATGAAGCCGGGCGCATAGGAACGGATCGCGTCGACCATCTTGGCGCTTGCCGCGATATAGCCGCCGAAAACCCCGAACGCCTTGCCCAGCGTGCCGTTGAATATGTCGATCCGGTCCGTCAGACCGTCCCGTTCGGCCACACCGCCGCCGCGCGGGCCGTACATGCCGACGGCGTGCACCTCGTCCAGATAGGTCAGCGCGTTGAATTCATCCGCCAGATCGCAGATCGCGCCGATCGGACCAAAATCGCCATCCATGGAATAGATCGATTCAAAGGCGATCAGCTTAGGCGCCTGCGGATCGTCGGCCTCCAGCAACTCGCGCAGATGGGCCACGTCATTGTGGCGGAAGATGCGCTTGGCGCCGTCGAACCGCTTGATCCCCTCGATCATCGAGGCGTGGTTCAGCGCGTCGGAATAGATGATCAGCCCGGGAAACAGCTTGCGCAGCGTCGACAGCGTGGCGTCATTGGCGATATAGGCGCTGGAAAACACCAGCGCGGCCTCTTTGCCATGCAGATCGGCCAGTTCGGCCTCCAGCCGCTTGTGATAGACCGTGGTGCCCGAGATATTGCGCGTGCCGCCCGACCCGGCGCCGGTTGCGTCCAGCGCCTCATGCATCGCCGCCAGAACCGACGGATTCTGCCCCATTCCCAGATAATCGTTGCCGCACCATACGGTTATGGGCATTTCCTGACCGTCGGGGCGGGTCCAGACCGCGTGCGGATAGGCGCCCTGCCGGCGTTCGATGTCGATGAAGGTGCGATAGCGGCCCTCGTCATGCAGAACGGAGATAGCACGGTCAAGCGCGGCATCGTAGTTCATCAGTCTTTCCCTTGCCAACTTAGCTGGGGGCGATCATGTTGCGGATCGCATCGGCCTTATACTGATAAGGTCACAGGCGGAAAAAGGACAGGTGTAAATTGTCGCACCCGGCAATTTGATCGTGATTCCGCCGCATTAAAGCCGAAGAAAAACAATCGGGAATAGGCAATATGAACACAGACAAGCAGCTTGATCGGGTCCTTCAGGCCGCCGACGACGGTCTGCCGGCCGCGCTGGACCGGCTGATGGATTTCCTGCGCATCCCGTCGATTTCGACCGACCCGGCCCATGCCGGCGATGTGCAGGACGCCGCCCGCTGGTTGCGTGATGAACTGGCGGGCCTGGGCTTCGACGCGCAGGTCCAGCAGACCACCGGCCATCCTATGGTGACGGCGACCTCGCAGCCGGGGGCGGCGCGGGACCTGCTGTTTTATGGGCACTATGACGTGCAGCCCGTCGACCCGCTCGACCTGTGGGACAGCCCCCCGTTCGAGCCGCGGATCGAGGATCTGCCGGACGGGGCGGTCATTCGCGGCCGCGGGGCGGCGGATGACAAGGGCCAGCTCATGACCTTTGTCGAGGCATGCCGGGCGTGGAAATCGGTGCATGGCACCCTGCCCCCGGGTCTGAAACTGCTGTTCGAGGGCGAGGAGGAATCGGGCTCGCCCAGCCTGCGGCCGTTCCTGCGCGACCATGCGGACGCGCTGCGGGCAAGCCTTGCGCTGATCTGCGACACCGGCATGTATTCCGACGGCCGCCCCGCGATCACCACGCAGTTGCGCGGGCTGGTGGGCGAGGAAATCATCATCGACGCCGCCGACCGCGACCTGCATTCGGGCAGTTTCGGCGGTCTGGCCGCGAACCCGGTTCAGGTGCTGGTCGATATCCTGTCGACGATCAAGGACGACACCGGGCGCATCACCCTGCCCGGCTTTTACGACGGCGTCCCCGAGCTGACCAACGCGTTGCGGGCCGATTGGGACAGCCTTGGTTTCGATGCCGGCGAGTTTCTGTCGCGCGTCGGGTTGAAACAGCCGGTGGGCGAGACTGGGCGCAGCGGGCTGGAAATGATCTGGGCGCGCCCGACGTTCGAGATCAACGGCATTGCGGGCGGCTATGCGGGAGACGGTTTCAAGACCGTGCTGCCGGCCAAGGCCGTGGCCAAGATCAGTTTCCGGCTGACCGGCGATCAGGACCCCGACCAGATCCGCGCTGCCTTTCGCGACCGCGTGCAATCGATGCTGCCCGCCGATTGCCGCGTTACGTTTCACGCGCATGGCGGAAGCCCGGCCAGCCGGATGAACATCGACGACCCGGCCTTCGCGGTGGCGAAATCCGCCCTGACCGAGGAATGGGGCCGCGAGGCCGCGTTCATCGGCGCCGGCGGCTCGATCCCGATCGCGGGGGATTTTCAGCAGATACTGGGCATGGATTCGATGCTGATCGGCTTTGGCCGCGACGACGACCGCATCCACTCACCGAACGAGAAATATGATGTGGAGAGCTTTCGCCGGGGCACGCGAAGCTGGATCCGGGTTCTGGCCGCGCTGACCTGAACCTTCGGGCGGGACTTCGGTCCACCGCTTCCCTGACCAATCGCCGCCTGTTTCGCGGCGGGCGCAGGGGGCGGTCGTGACGACCCTGCCCGCGCCTCGCGACCCTGACGAAAGGGCGCGCCGCCAATTTGCCGCGCCGGGCCGCTGGCGCGCGCGGCTGCTGGCGGGTGTGCGCCGCGCCCGGCGGACCTCGACCCGGATGCCGCGCCTTTCGGGCGGCTGCTGGCGGGTGGCTGTCCATGCGAGAGCCGTGCAAGGGGCGCTGGACCGGCGCGTCAGCGCGCGCTGGCGGGTGGTCGCCCGGTCCGCGCCGCCGCGACGATCGTGGATGCAGCGCCTCGCGGGCGCGCTGGTGGGTGGGACGTGGGAAGCCGCCCTGCCGCTGGATTCGTAGGCCGCGCCTTTCGCACGGCCCGCGGCAACGTCAGCACCGACCGCACGCGACGGGGCCACTCCTTGGGTCCGCGTGGCCTCTCGCGGGGATCACACGTCCAGAATGGCCTTGATGACGCCGGCTTCGGGGCGGGCCCAATCCTGAAACAGCGCCGGGCCGTCGCCAAGCGCGCCGCGGTGGGTGTTCAGCCCGCGCGTCGGGACGTTCCCGGCCTGAATCTGGCGCACCACCTCGGCGAAATCGTCGGGCTGGGCGTTGCGGCTGGCCAGAAGCGTCGCCTCGCGCTTGTGAAACTCGGGGTCGGAAAAGGTGATGTCCTGCCGCACCACCGACAAAAGCACATAGCGCGCGCCATGGGCGAGATAGCCGAAACCACGCTCGATCGGGGCGGCGGCGCCGGTCGCGTCGATCACCACGTCAAAGCCGTCGCCGCCGGTCAGCTCGGCCACCTTCGCCCCGGAATCCGCGTCTGCGAAAACCTCGGCATCGGCACGCAACGCATCGCGGGCATAGGCCAGCCGGTCGGCGCGGGTATCCATGACCGTGACATCGGCGCCGCGCGCCTTGGCGAAGATGATCGCCGACATGCCGATGGGACCGGCGCCTGTGACCAGCACCCGGTCGCGCGCGGTGATATCGCCGCGCTTCACCCCATGCGCGCCGATCGCCAGAAATTCGATCATCGCCGCATCGGCCAGCGGAATATCCCCCGTCGGCACCACGTTTTCCGCCGGAACCGACAGAAGTTCGGTCATGCCGCCGTCACAGTGAACGCCCAGAACGCGAATGTTGCGGCAGGCGTTGCTCAGCCCCAGCCGGCAGGCCTGACATTCCCCGCAGGACAGGTAGGGCACGATATAGACCGGGTCGCCGGGGCGAAGATTGCTGCCCTCGGGCGCTTCCTCGACCGTGCCGGACAGTTCGTGCCCCATCACGCGCGGATATTCCAGATAAGGATGTTTGCCGGCGAAGATGTGGAAATCGGTGCCGCAGACCCCGACATGACGGATGCGCACCAGCACCTCGCCCGGCGCGCGCGCGGGCTCGGGGCGATCGGCGATCGAAAGCCGGCCCGGCGCGTCGCAGATCAGCGCCTTCATGACCGCCCGGCTTGTCCGGCGCCGGCGAAGGTGATGTGCACCTTGCAGGCGACGCTGCGGTCCGAGGCCAGATCGAAGGCTTCCGTCGCCTGTTCAAGCGGCATGCTGTGGCTGATGATCGGGCGCAGGTCGATGGTGCGGTCGCCGATCAGCCGCACGGCCTCGGCGAATTCCGGGTGAAACCGCTGCGAGCCGCGCCAGGTGATTTCCTTGCCCACCAACACGTTCAGCGGGATCGTCATGTCGCCGGTCACGCCGACCTGAATGATGGTCCCGCGCGGCCGGATCGCGGCAAAGGCGCCGCGCAACGCGGGCTCGGCGGCCGAGCAATCGAAGATCACGTCGACCTGCCCCTTGCCCTCTTGCAGCCGGGCAAGCGCGTCGGGACCAGTGCCGACATTGATGGTCTGGCTTGCGCCCATTTCGCGGGCCCGCTCCAACGCCGCATCGGTCAGATCGGTGACGATCACCTCATCGGCGCCGGCATGGCGCGCCGCGGCCAGCACCAGCAGGCCGATCGGCCCGGCGCCGGTGACCATGACCCGCTTGCCGGCAAGATCGCCTACCAGATCCGTGGCCTGCGCCACCGCGTGCAGACAGACCGCCAGCGGCTCGGCACAGGCGGCCTCGGCCTCGGAGGTGCCCTCGGGGAAAGCGTGGACCTGCGCGGCGGGAACCACAAACAGGTCGCGGAACATGCCCTGTTCATGCGGCATGCGCATGGCGCTGCCCATGAAATGCATGTCGATGCAATGGATCGGCAAACCCTTGAGGCAATATTCGCATTTGCCGCAGGGTTGCGACGGGTTCACCGCCACCAGCGTGCCGGGCGCGGGGCCATCGACGCCGGCGCCAAGCGCCACCACCCGCCCCGAGGCCTCATGCCCCGAGATGATCGGCTCGCGCACCCGCACGGGCCCGAAACCGCCATGGTGATAGTAATGCAGGTCAGACCCGCAGATACCGCCCGCGGCCATGGCCAGAAGAATCTGGCCGGGGCCCGGGTCGGCCACGTCCTGTTCCTCGACCCGCAGGTCATGGGCGGCATAAAGTCGTGCCACGCGCGTACGCATCGAAATTTCCTTTCGGTTGGGCGGCCTAGCGGATCAGGCCAAGCTGCGTCGGCAGCCACAGGGTGATGGGCGGAATGAAGGTAATCAGCAACAGCGCGATGAACAACGGGATCATCCACGGCAGGATGGCCATCGTCGTCCGCTCGACCGACATGCCGGATATGCGCGACAGCACATAAAGCACCATGCCCACCGGCGGGGTCAGAAGCCCGATCATCAGGTTCAGCGTCAGGATCAGCCCCAGATGCACCGGGCTGATGCCGTATTGCGCGGCGACCGGCATCAGGATCGGCACCAGAATGGTGATCGCCGCGATGGTGTCCAGAAACGCCCCGAGCACCAGCAGCATGATGTTGACGATGATCAGGAACGTCCACCAGTTGTCGGTCAGCGCGAACATCACGTCCGAGAAAAGCTGCGCCGCCTGACTGACGGTCAGCAGCCATGCAAAGATCGAGGCCGCGGTCACGATGAACAGGACCGAGGCGGTGGTCTCGATCGTGTCGAACGACGCTTTCGCCAGACTGCGGAACGTCATCGTCCGATAGCGGACCAGCCCCAAGAACAGCGACCAAAGCACGGCGGCGACGGCGGCCTCGGTCGGGGTGAACCAGCCCATGGTCATCCCCCCGATCAAAAGCACCGGCGCCATCAGCGCCATCACCGCATGCCAGTCGAAATACCAGTCAAGCGCGATCAGCGTGACCAAAGCGATCAGCACCGCGATATTGACCGACAACCCGGCAAGAACCAGAAGGTAGGTCGCCACCGGAAAGCACATCACGATGATGATTTCCAGCGTCGCGCCGCCAAGCTCGCGCAGGTCGAAAGGCGTGTCCGAGCCCCAGCCGTAGCGCTTGGCAAAGACCCATACCGTCAGCATCATCAGCACGGTCATGACCACGCCCGGAATGATGCCGGCCATGAACAGCGCCCCGATCGAGGCATTGGCCATCATCCCGTAGATCACGAAGGGCAGCGAGGGCGGAAAGATCGGCCCCAGCGTGGCTGAGGCGGCGGTGACGCCGACCGCAGCCTCGACCGGATAGCCGTGATCCTTCATCGCCTTGATCTCGATGGTGCCGATCCCGGCCGCATCGGCCAGCGCCGTGCCCGACATGCCCGAAAACACGACCGAGCCGATGATGTTCACCTGCGCAAGCCCGCCCTTCATCCAGCCGACCAGCGACAGGGCAAAGTGGTAGATCCGGCCGGTCACGCCGGCGATGTTCATCAGATTGCCGGCGAGGATGAAGAACGGCACCGCGATCAGCGGGAAACTTTCGACCCCGGCGATCATCCGCTGCGCGGCGATGATGTCGGGGGCGACGTTGTAGATGCCCAGATACAAAAGCGACGCCACCGCCATCGCGACCGCGACGGGCACGCCCATGATCATGAAAACAAGGAAGGATCCGATCAGTACCAGCATGTCCTAGACTCCTGTAGGGCCAAGATCCTCGGCCTCTTCGCGGACCGAGCGTTTGGCGGTCAGATCCTTGACGAAATTCTGCAACGCCCGCAGCGTCATCAGCACGAAGGCGATGAAGATCGTGTAGAACACAGGGCCGCGCGGCAGATCGACCGTCACCATGCGCTCGCCGCCGACGATGCCGATATAGCGCCACATCAGCCACGACATATAGGCGAAGAAGCCGATGACGATGACGTCGACGATCACCTCGAGCCCGCGCCCGACAGGTTTCGACAGAAACCGATAGATCAGGTCCACGGCGATGTGCCGACCCAGCCGCACACACATGACCGAGCCCAGAAACACCACCAGAACCAGCGCGTTCGCGGCGACTTCCTCGGTCCAGGCCAGACTGTTGTTCAGCGCGTAGCGGGTGAAGAACTGCAGAAAGATACACACCGCCATCGCCCAGAAAAGCGCGAGCGTCACCCAATCCTCGATGGCATAGACCGACAGATCGACATCGGCGCTTTCCTCCTCGAAGGCATGGGCCATTTCCTCGACGCTGACTTGGGAATTTTCATGTTCTGACATGTCGACCTCCGGGCTGATGTTCAGGCTGACGTTTACGGGCGGGCGGGTCGTCGGGGCCGGCCGCGCCGGCCCCGCGGGATAGCGGCGTTACTGGATCGCGCGGATCGCTTCCCAGTCGGCCTTGTCATAGCCGAATTCCTCGAACGAGACTTTTTCCAGCACGTTCTTTTCAAAGTCGGCCTTGTCGACCTCGTTCACCTTGATGCCCTTGTCCTTGAACTCTTGCACAAGCTGCGCCTCGCGTTCCTGCACCTTCTTGGTGGCGCGTTCGGCGGCCTCCATCATCACCTCGGTGAAGATCTGCTTGTCCTCGTCCGACAGGCTGGACCAGAGCTGCTTCGAGATCAGCGTGTTCAGGTGGTCGACGATATGGCCGGTCAGGGCGATGTTGGACTGGACCTCGTAGAACTTCTTGGCTTCGATGGTGGTCAGCGGGTTTTCCTGCGCCTCGACGGTGCCGTTCTGCAGCGCAAGATAGACCTCGGCGAAGGCGATCGGCGCGGTGTTGGCGCCGCAGGCGCGCGGCATGGCCAGATAGGCCGGCACGTCCGGCACGCGGATCTTCAGCCCCTGCATGTCGGCACAGGTCTTGATTTCCTTGTTCGACGTGGTCTGGCGGGTGCCGTAATAGGTCACCGCGGCGATGTGGTTGCCGGTCGCATCCTCATAACCCTTGGCCAGTTCCTTGAAGATGTCGCTTTTGGTATAGGCGATCAGATGCTCGGGGTTGCGGAAGATATAGGGGTAATAGGTCACGCCGATCCGCGGATAGTCACGCGCCGCAAAGCTGGAGCCCGAGACGATGATATCGACCGTGCCCAGTTTCAGCCCCTGGTTCAGGTCGGCCTCTTTGCCAAGCTGCGAGGCCGGATAGACGTCGATCTTGTAGCGCCCGTTGGTGCGCTTGTTGATTTCCTCGGCCGCCCAGACCGATTCCGTGTGGAACGGTTCGCTGGTCTCGTAGACATGGGCCCATTTGAGCGTGGTCTGCGCATGCGATGCCAGCGTGCTGGCCATCAGCACGGCGGCGGCGCCGATAAGGCCCCTGAGTGTGAATTTCATGGTCTTCCTCCCTTGGATGTGTTCGTTCCGGTTATTCGGGTCGGTTCAGGCGGGTCGGTTCAGGCTGGTCGGTTCAGGCCGGTTCGGCGGCGAAATTCGCCGAGAACCGTTCCTGGGACTTTAGAAGATGATCGCGCATCGCCGCACGGGCGGCATCCGGATCGCGGTCCGCGATGGCGTCGCGGATGGTGTGATGTTCGTCCAGCGCGGCGCGCCAGGTATCGGGACGCTCAAAGAACGTGGACAGCCGCGCGTAATGGGCCGACAGCCGGCGCTGAAAGATCTCGGCGGTCAGATGGGTCACGACGCCGTTGCCGATCGCCGAAGCCACCGCGATGTGAAACTGGCCGTCCACGATGATGGCGCGCGGCCGGTCGGCGATCACCTCGGCCATTTTCGCAAGATTGTCGTCCAGCCTGCGGATCAGTTCGGGCGTGACATGGCGCGCCGCTTCCTCGGCGATGCCGCTTTCGAGGATACAGCGCGCTTGCAGGATCTCGAACGGGCCGTCCTCGTCCTCAAGGGACATTCCGGCGGTCAGGCTGGGGTTCGCGCTGAGATAGATGCCCGAACCCATGCGGATCTCGATGATGCCGCCGACCTCAAGCGCGATCAGCGCCTCGCGCAGCGACGGCCGGGACACGCCGATCTGTTCGGCAAGATCGCGTTCGGACGGCAGACGCATGCCCGCCGTCATGCCCTGCGCCGTCACCAGCGCAAGCACCTGATCGGCGACAAGGCGGTAATGCCGCCTTGGTCTGCTGTCGTCGTGCATCGGCTCCCCCCATCGCTGCCCTCCCCGGCAGCGGCACGGTCAAACTGGTCTGACCAATTCGACGTTAACGGCAAGTCACGGATTCAGTCAAGCGCGATATTGGGCGCCGGTCAGGTCAGCGGCCATTCCAGCCCGAATTTATCCGCGATCCGCCGGAACTCGCTGCGCGTGGCGGGGTCGAGCGTCACGCCGATCATCCGGCGTTCCTCGGCGACGCGCCATTCCCGGTCGCCGGGGGCCATCACCTGCATGTCCTGCCGCGCCGGCGATTCGCGCAAGGTCATAACATAGCGGCGCATTCCGGCGTCAAAACGCGCGCGGTCCAGAAACGCATCGGGGTTCAGCGCCATCACGAAGGCACCAAGCCCGCGCGGGGTCGAAAAATCCGGCCCCGGCATCGGCGCGATGTCGAAGCTCAGCTTCATGCCGGTCAGGACGGCGCTGAAAATCTCGGCCACGCCGGCCAGCGCCGCCCCCTTGAAGCCGAACTCACCGCCCAGCGGCGCCAGCATGTCGGCCAACTCGGCGTCGGTGGTATCGACCCCTTGCGTATCCGAGGCCGTCGCCCCCGGCAGCGTCCGCCCAAGGCTGCGGTAAAGCTGCACGCGGTTATAGGGAATGGCGCTTGTCGCCATATCCAGAAGCCAAGGGTTTTCGCCGGCGACCGGCACAGCGACCGCGATCGGGTTGGTGCCGTGAAACCGCATCGCGCCGTCATGCAGCCGCACGAAACTGTCCGAGTTGCAGAAGGCGATTCCGATCAATCCCTGCCGCGCGGCCTCAAGCGCATAGGCGCCGGCCGGTCCGAAATGCGAGTTGTTGCGGATCGCCACCGCGCCGATGCCGAACTGCCGCGCCAGATCGGCCGCCCGGTCCATGCCCAGATAGGCGCCAAGCGCGCCATGGGCGTCATCCGCGTCCAGAACCTCGACCGCGCCGAAGCCGCCCACCTTCTTCGGTTCGGGGGTGCGGTTCAGCCGGCCACCCTCAAGCGATTTCAGATAATGCGGCAAAAGCCGGACACCATGGCTGTCGACGCCAAGCGTGGTGCCGTGCAGCATCGCGCGCGTCGCGGCATCGGCGGTCGCCTGATCGGCGCCGGTGGCCAGGAATGCCTGCCGGCAGAATTCATCCAGTTGCGCCAGACTTACCCGGTCTTCGGAATTCGATTGCGCCATGCCGTTCCCCTGCCCCTGATCTGGCGGCAAGGATGCGGCAAGAAACGCCTATCGTCCAGCGTCATCCGGCGGCCATGTCATCGCGATGGATCAGCGCGGCGCGGCCCGCATAGCCAAGGATCGCCTCGATCTCGGCCGAACGGTGGCCCGCGATGCGCCGCGCCTCGTCGGCGGTATAGCGCGCCAGCCCCTTGGCCAGAACCACGCCGTCGGGACCAAGGATATGGACCGGATCGCCGCGCCCGAAACGACCGCTGACGGCGCGCACGCCGGCGGGCAAAAGCGATTTCCCCTGTGTAAGCGCCCCGGCCGCGCCCGCGTCGACGGTGATCTCGCCCAAGGGCTTCATCGCCGCGATCCAGCGTTTGCGCGCCGCCTGCGGGTCGCCCTCGGGCAGAAACCACGTCACCCGCGCGCCTCCCGCGATGGCGTTCAGCGGCCGCTCGACCGAGCCTTCGGCGATGGCCATGGCGCAGCCGCCGGCGACCGCCGTGCGCGCGGCCAGCAGCTTGGTTTTCATCCCGCCCTTCGACAGGCCCGAGACCGGATCGCCCGCCATGGCGGCGATTTCGGGGGTGATATGTTCGACCAGCGGCAGATGCAGGGCGTCGGGGTCGGTCTTGGGGTTGGCGGTATAAAGCCCGTCGACATCGGACAGAAGCACAAGCTGATCCGCGCCCGCCGTCACCGCGACCTGCGCGGCCAGCCGGTCATTGTCGCCATAGCGGATCTCATCCGTGGCGATGGTGTCGTTTTCGTTGACGATCGGCACCACGCCCAGCGACAGAAGCGTCTCCATCGTGGCGCGGCTGTTCAGATAGCGGCGGCGGCCCTGCGAATCCTCCAGCGTCACCAGCACCTGTGCGGTGGTCACGCCATGCGGGGTCAGCGCCGATTCATAGGCGCGCGCCAGCCGGATCTGGCCCACCGCGGCGGCGGCCTGACTTTGTTCCAGCGTCAGCGCCCCGGCCGGCAGCCCCAGAACCCGCCGCCCGAGCGCAATGGACCCCGACGAGACCAGAACCACATCCGCCCCGCGCCGGCGCCAATCGGCCACGTCCAGCGCCAGCCCTTCCAGCCAGTCGACCCTGAGCCCGTCGGGGCCGACCAGCAGCGCCGAGCCGATCTTGACCACCAGACGGCGCGCTTGCGCGATCCGGGGCGCCGTCGCCGTCGCGGCCGGGGTCAGGGCTGCCACTTGGTGGGTTCCCTGATTTCTTTCGCGGCTTCGCGGGCGGCGTCGCGCGCAGGCTCGATCCGCGACCACAAGGCGCGCAGAACCTCGGTCACGCCTTCACCCGATACCCCGGACATGAGCATCACCGGACCACCGATCCGGGCCTCGAGCGCGGCTTTGGCGGCGGCGCGTTCGTCTTCATCCAGCGCGTCGACCTTGTTCAGAACCGTGACCCGCGGCTTTTCGGCCAGCACCGGCGAATAGGCGGCAAGCTCGGTCAGGATGGTGGCGGCATCCGCCGCGACATCGGCCGAGGTTCCGTCCACCAGATGCAAAAGCACCGCGCAGCGTTCGACATGGCCAAGGAACTGGTCGCCAAGACCGCGCCCCTCGCTCGCGCCCTCGATCAGACCGGGAATATCCGCCATTACGAATTCGCGCCCGTCGACCGAGACGACGCCGAGGTTCGGGTGCAGGGTGGTAAAGGGATAATCCGCGATCTTTGGCCGGGCGTTCGAGACCGCGGCCAGAAATGTCGATTTCCCGGCATTCGGCAGCCCGACCAGCCCCGCGTCGGCGATCAGTTTCAGCCGCAGCCACAGCGTGCGCTCGACCCCCTCCTGCCCCGGGTTGGCGCGGCGCGGCGCACGGTTGGTCGAGGTCTTGAAATGCAGGTTGCCAAAGCCGCCGTTGCCGCCCCGCGCCAAAAGCACGCGCTGGCCTTCCTGGGTCAGGTCGGCGACCACCGTCTCCTGATCCTCCTCAAGGATCTCGGTGCCGACCGGCACGCGCAGCACGATATCCTCGCCCGAGGCGCCGGTGCGCTGGCTGCCCATGCCGTGCTGCCCGGATTTGGCAAAGAAATGCTGCTGATAGCGAAAGTCGATCAGCGTGTTCAGCCCCTCGACCGCCTCGGCCCAGACGTCGCCGCCGCGACCGCCGTCGCCGCCATCGGGACCGCCGAATTCGATGAACTTCTCGCGCCGGAAGCTGACCGCACCGGAACCGCCGCCACCCGAGCGGATATAGACCTTGGCCAGATCGAGGAATTTCATGGTCGTTACCTTTGCCCGGGACTGGTTCCCGTATCGCAAAACCGCCCCAATCCGCAAGAGGCCGTTACGCGGCCAATCGCTGCCCATCCCGGCATGGGGCCTTTCCTTTTCGACATTTGCGCCTAAATGCTGTCAATAACCACGGGGTCCGGTAATGCCAGAACAGCCCATCGCCTTCGACAACAGCTATGCGCGGCTGCCTGCCGGATTTTTCGCACGCATCAACCCCACCCCGGTTTCCGCCCCCGCACTGGTCGCGCTGAACCGGCCGCTGGCAAGGCGGATGGGTCTTGATGCGGACTGGCTGGCCTCGGCCGACGGGGTGGCGATGCTGGCCGGCAACGCCTTGCCGCCGGGGGCCGAGCCGCTGGCGCAGGCCTATGCCGGGCATCAGTTCGGCGGCTTCGTCCCGCAACTGGGCGACGGCCGCGCGCTTTTGCTGGGCGAGGTCGTGGCACCGGACGGGGCGCGCTTTGACCTGCAACTGAAAGGCTCGGGCCAGACGCCGTTTTCCCGGCGCGGCGACGGGCGCGCATGGCTGGGGCCGGTGCTCCGCGAATATCTGGTCAGCGAATTCATGGCCGCGATGGACATCCCCACCACCCGCGCCCTTGCCGCCGTCACCACGGGCGAACAGGTGTTTCGCGAAACCGCCCTGCCCGGCGCGGTGCTGACCCGCGTCGCCTCAAGCCATATCCGCGTCGGCACCTTCGAGTTCTTCGCGGTGCGCGGCGATACCGATCGACTGGCCCGGCTGGCCGATCATGTGATCGCGCGGCATTATCCGAACGCCTTGGGGCCCCTGTCGCTGCTGGACGGGGTGATCGCCCGTCAGGCGGTCACCATCGCAAGCTGGATGGCGCTGGGGTTCATCCACGGGGTGATGAACACCGACAACATGACCGTTTCGGGCGAAACCATTGATTACGGTCCCTGCGCCTTCATGGACGAATTCGACCCCTGCCGGGTGTTTTCGTCGATCGACCAGCGCGGGCGCTATGCCTGGGACGAACAGCCCCGCATCGCGGTCTGGAACCTTGCCCAGCTTGCCACCTGTCTGATCCCCCTGATGGGCGAGCAGGATGCCGCGGTCGAGGCCGCCACCCGCTCGGTCCACGCTTTTCCGGCGCTTTACGACGCGGCGTGGCTGCATGCCTTCGGCGCCAAGCTGGGCATATCCGGCCCGACCGAGGCGGACCGCCCGCTGATCGAGGATTTCCTGCGCCTGATGGCGGCGACCGAGGCCGATTTCACCCGCAGCTTCGCCGGTCTTTCGGACGGCTCCGCCCGGGCCGAGTTCAGCGACGGGGCCGGCTTTGACACCTGGCACGCGCGTTGGCAAAAGCGGACCGGCGGCGCGCCCGACACGGCGCTGATGGCGCGCGCGAACCCGCGCCGCATTCCGCGCAACCACCGCATCGAGCAGGTGATCGCGGCGGCGGTCGAGGGGGATTATGCGCCGTTTGAACGGCTTTACGACGCCGTGACCCACCCGCATGAGGACCGCGCCGAATGGTCCGATCTTTCCGCTGCCCCCCTGCCGGCCGAGCGGGTCTGTGCCACTTTTTGCGGCACCTGAGGGCATCAGGCGGCATCAGCGTGACATTGCCATGGAACATGCGCGCCGGTCCGTGCCAGAAACGAATGGATAAGAAGATACGCGCAGATTGATGCAAATCCGGATCGCAAGCTATAACCTGCATAAATGCCGCGGCATGACCGGCCCGCATGATCCCGGCCGCAATCTGGCGGTGATCCGGGAACTGGACGCGGACATCGTCGCGCTGCAAGAGGTCGATTTCCGCTTTGGCGCCCGCCCCGAGGCGCTGCCGCGCCGGCTGGTGCGTGAGGCGACCGGGCTCGCACCCGCGGAATTCGTCGGGACCGGCAAGGAATCATTGGGATGGCACGGCCAGACCATCCTTGCCCGGCCCGCGCTTCTGGACGATGGCAGTATCCGCCGGCTGCCGCTGCCGGGCCTCGAGCCGCGCGGCGCGCTGGCGCTGACCTTGCCCGGCATTACCGTGGTCGGCGTGCATCTGGGACTTTTGCGGTCCAGCCGCCGCGCCCAGCTTGACCGCCTGATCCGGCACCTGACCCGGCGCGAGGGCGAATGCGCCATCCTTGGCGATTTCAACGAATGGCGCGACGATCTGGGGCTCGAGCCGCTGGCCGGCATGCATCTGCTGACCCCGGGCCGGACCTGGCCGGCGCTTGCGCCGCGCCTGCGGCTGGACCGTTTCGCGCTGAGTACCGGGGTCCGCATCGTCAACAGCGGCGCCCATGACACGCCGCTTGCGCGCGCCGCCTCGGACCATCTGCCGATCTGGGCGGATATCGAAATCGGCTGAAGCTGGCGTCGTCCCCGCGCGTTGGTCGGGCTTGTCGTTCGACCGTGTCGTTCTGGCGCGTCGTTCTGGCTTTTCCTGCGCCGCCGCCCGCGCTAAACCCCGCAGGGAGTCAGAGGAACCCAATTGGCAGGAGCCCCAGCATGACAGTCATCGTCGATATTTTCGCCCGTGAGATTCTGGACAGCCGGGGCAACCCGACGGTCGAGGTCGATGTCACGCTGGAGGACGGCATCATGGGCCGGGCGGCCGTGCCCTCGGGGGCGTCGACCGGCGCGCATGAGGCGGTCGAAAAGCGCGACGGCGACAAGGCGCGCTATATGGGCAAGGGCGTTCTGGAAGCCGTCGCCTCGGTCAACGGCGAAATCTCGGAAAACCTGATCGGCGAGGATGCGACCGAGCAACCGGCGATCGACCGGCTGATGTGCGAGCTGGACGGCACCCCGAACAAAAGCCGGCTGGGCGCGAACGCGATCCTCGGCGTATCGCTCGCCGTGGCAAAGGCCGCGGCCGAGGCCTGCGGGCAGCCGCTGTTCCGCTATGTCGGCGGCACCAATGCGCATCTCTTGCCGGTCCCGATGATGAACATCATCAACGGCGGCGAACATGCCGATAACCCGATCGACATTCAGGAATTCATGATCATGCCGGTCGCCGCGGAATCGATCCGCGACGCGGTGCGCATGGGTTCGGAAGTCTTTCACACCCTGAAAAAGGAACTGTCCGCTGCCGGTCTGGCCACGGGCGTCGGCGATGAGGGCGGCTTTGCGCCGAACCTGTCCAGCACCCGGGACGCGCTGGATTTCATCCTGCGGGCGGTCGAAAAGGCCGGCTACAAGCCCGGCGACGACATCATGCTGGCGCTGGACTGCGCCTCGACCGAATATTTCAAGAACGGCAAATACGACATGAAGGGCGAAGGAAAGGTCCTGACCTCGGCCGAGAATGTCGATTATCTGGCGGCGCTTTGTGCCGACTATCCGATCCTGTCGATCGAGGATGGCTGTGCCGAGGATGACTGGGACGGCTGGAAGCTGCTGACCGACCGGCTTGGCAGCAAGGTGCAACTGGTCGGCGACGATCTGTTCGTGACCAACCCCGAGCGTCTGGAGGAAGGCATCCGCCGTGGCTGCGGCAACTCGCTTCTGGTCAAGGTGAACCAGATCGGCACGCTGTCGGAAACGCTGGACGCGGTGCGGATGGCGGATCGCGCCGGCTATACGTCGGTGATGTCGCACCGCTCGGGCGAGACCGAGGACGCGACCATCGCCGATCTGGCGGTGGCGACCAATTGCGGCCAGATCAAGACCGGCAGCCTTGCGCGGTCGGACCGGCTGGCGAAATACAACCAGCTTATCCGCATCGAGGAAATGCTGGGCGATACCGCTGCATATGCGGGCCGCTCGATCCTGCGCTGACCGGGAAACCTGCGGGTTTTCGCGGGCGGACAACATACTGAAAATGACCGGGAAAGACGGCCGCGCGGCGCGGCCGTCTTTTTTATGTCCGGGCTTATGTGGCGGTGGGCGAAAACGCTCGCATCCGTTGCGGTCGGGATCAGATACCGCCGGGCAGGAAAGCTCATCCTTGCTGTTAAGGCCCGGTCGCCTGTGGCGGGCAGGCGAAAACGCCCGCGTCTGTTGCAATCTGGTTCCGATACTGTCGAGGCGGATCGTCCGTCCGTTTTCGATGTCCGGGCGTTTGTAGCGGGGCAGGAAAGCCCATCTTGCTGTTGTGGTCCGGGCGCCGGTGAGGCGCGGACAAACGTCCGCATCCGCGGCACGCGCGTTGCGACACCGCAGGGGCGGCCCCCCGCCCCTCGGGCGCCGCGGCAATTCCTTATGCAGCGGGCCGGGTCAGGCCCGGCGCTGCGCGCGCCGCCCGCCGGGTGTGGCAATGCCCGGCCGGGGGATTTTTCCCTTCACCGCGCCGGATTTCGGCTGGCCATCGCCAAAATCTCGGGCGCGATACGATCCAGCGGCAATACCATCTGCGCGGCACCGATTTCGGCCGCGATGCGCGGCATGCCCCAGATGACCGCGCTTGCCCGGTCCTGCGCGACGGTCCGCGCGCCGGCGTTGCGCAGCGCCAGCATGCCGGTTGCACCGTCCCGGCCCATCCCGGTCAGCAGGGCCGCGATGCAGCGGTCCCCGAACGGCGCGGCGGATTCGAACAGCATGTCGACCGAGGGGCGATGCCCGTTCCGCTTTTCGGCCTGAACGAGCGTGCAGCTGGGGTTCGCCCCCTGCCGCAACATCAGATGATGATCGCCCCCCGGCGCAAGATAGACGCAGCCCTGACGCAGCACCGCACCCTCGGTCGCGAGTTCCAGACGCGGCGCGATCCGGGCGTTCAGACGGGCGGCAAAACCGGCCAGAAATGCCGCCGGCATATGCTGGGTGATGACCGTGGGCGGGCAATTCACCGGAAAACCACCCAGCAGCCTTTCCAGCGCGTCGACCCCGCCGGTGGAGGAACCGATCAGCACATGACGGCCGTTCCAGACAAACGCGCGCGACGGCGGCGCATCAACGGCCGGCGGAACGACGGCCAGACGCCGCAGGTTGGCGCCCGCCGCCGCGACCAGAAGGTCGGCCAGCGCCGCAAAGCCTTGCCGGCCGAGACCGCCGGCGGGCTTGCCGATACAGTCGACCGCGCCGATCGACAGGGCTTCAAGCGCGGCGGCGCTGCCCCGTTGCGTCTCGGCCGAGACCATGACGACCGGCCGGGGCGATTGCCGCATCAGCCGGCCGAGGAATTCCAGCCCCGACATGCCCGGCATCTCCACATCCAGCGTCAACACATCCGGCCGCGCGGTCATGATCGCCTGCTCAGCCGCGTCGGCATCAGCAGCCTCGGCCACGACCTGCAACCGTTGATCGGCGGATAGCGCAAGGCGGATCAGCCGGCGCATCGTGGCCGAATCGTCGACGACAAGCACCCGCACCCGGCGCGGATAGGGGCGCGGCGCAGCCTCTGACAAAACTCCCGGCACCGTCATCAGGGCGGTATACCGACGGGGCGGACCGGCCCCGGGTCTTTGCCGGATGGTGGATGGGACAGGCCCATCCGATCACGGCGGGGCGGGTGAAATTCTGTGCGGGAACAAGACAACGGATCAGACATCAACAAACCGGGTTCGGGCGATTCGTCCCATGATCCGCGATTCCGTTGAAATAAGTCTTAACGGCCGCGGATTTTTTCCTGAATTACCAGCGTCCCGTCGCCGCCAGCCACGCCAGCCTGCCGCGGCGTGAAAAATCCGCGATTTCCGTGACCTGGTTTATCGCCGCCTGCGGATCGCGGCGGATGCGGCGCAGGATCGGCCGGGCCGGAAACCCGACGTAATATGCCGGATAGGCAGATTTCGGGATCACCCCCCGGCCCGCGCTTGCCGCGTCAAGCGCGGCCAAACCGCGCGCCGCCGCCGCCGCGACAGCCTCGGGTGCCCTATCGGCAAGGCCGACCGACAGCGCATTCAGTTTCGGCAGCACGGACAACCATGACGCCAGACCGGCCCCCAAGGCCCGGTTCCGGGTGACGGGTTCCGCCTCGGGCGGGGCGCCGAGCGCCCGGGCGGCGGTCCACATCACATGACCCGAAGTGCGGTCGATATAGTCGTAAAGTGCCGCCAAATCCGGCAGGGGCTCGCGTTCGCAATCCCGCGCCCGCGCCGCGATCACATCGTTCAGAAGCGGCGCGCCCTGTGGCCATTCGGCCGAGAATGCGGCCAGAACCGGGTGGTCGTCGGGCCGCCCGCCGGCCGCGGTCGCCGCCAGCCGGTCGGCCCACCATTGCAGCCGCATCTGCGCGAGCAACGGTTCGGCCGAGGCCCATGGCGCCTGCGCGATCTGAAGGTTCAGCGCATAAAGCGTCAGCAGGCGCGGCCGCACCGGCTGCGGCGCGGCCAGAAGCGTGGCATAGCGATCCGGGTCGCCCTCGCGCAGAAGCGTGGCACAATGCTCCAGCGTCACGGGCGCCGGTCCGCCGCCGCGACCGGCGTCACCCGGTCATGGATCAGCTTCCACGTGACCGCATCGACCAGCGCCTGAAAGCTCGCGTCGACTATGTTCGGGCTGACCCCGACGGTCGACCAGATCTGGCCGGCGTCATTGGCGAAATCTATCACCACGCGACACACCGCATCGACGCCGCCCTGAGTGATCCTGACGCGGAAATCCTCAAGCCGCATATCGTCGATCGAGGCCTGATAGGGCCCCAGATCCTTGGCGAGCGCCCGCCACAATGCGTTCACCGGCCCCCGGTCGGCGCCATCGGCCCCTATCGACTCGGATACGGACAGGGTGCGTTCGTCGCCGATCCGGACCACGACGACAGCCTCGGAGAATGACAAAAGCTGACCGGCGGGGTCGCGGCGGCGTTCGACCGTGGCGCGGTAACGCTCGATCTCGAAAAAGCGCGGCAGGATGCCAAGCTCGGCCCGGGCGATCAGCTCGAAACTGGCCTGCGCGCCGTCATAGGCGAAACCCCGGTCCTCGCGCAGCTTGATCTCGTCAAGGATGCGGGCCAGCGCGGGATCGGCGCGGTCGACGGTGATGCCCGCCTCGGCCAGCCGGGCGCGCAGGTTCGACTGCCCGGCCTGATTGGACATCGGGATGATCCGCTCATTCCCGACCGTTTCCGGGGCCACATGTTCATAGGTAGCGGGGTTCTTGACGATGGCGCTGGCGTGAAGCCCGGCCTTATGCGCGAATGCCGAGGCGCCGACATAGGGCGCGCTGCGCAAAGGCACCCGGTTCAGGATTTCGTCCAGACGCCGCGACAGCCGGGTCAGTCCGGCCAGCCCCTGCGTCGAGACGCCGATATCGAACCGGCCCACGTAGGCCGGTTTCAGCAATAGCGTCGGGATCAGCGTGGTCAGGCTGGCATTGCCGCAGCGTTCGCCCAACCCGTTCAGCGTGCCCTGCACCTGCCGGGCGCCGGCATCAATCGCGGCCAATGAGCAGGCGACCGCATTGCCGGTGTCGTCGTGGCAGTGAATGCCAAGCCGGGCGCCGGGGATGCCGGCGGCGATGACCTCGGCGGTGACGCGGCGCACCTCGTCCGGCAAGGTGCCGCCGTTCGTGTCGCACAGCACGACCCATCGCGCCCCGGCGTCATGGGCGGCCCGCAGGCAATCCAGCGCATAGGCCGGATTGGCGCGGTAGCCGTCAAAGAAATGCTCGGCGTCGAACAGCGCCTCGCGCCCTTGGGCAACGATATGGGCGACGGATTCGGCGATATTGGCACGGTTTTCCGCAAGCGAGATGCCGAGCGCCTCGGTCACGTGAAAATCATGGGTCTTGCCGACCAGACAGACGCTTGGCGTGCCCGCGTTCAGCACCGCCGCCAGCACGTCGTCATTGGCGGCCGAGCGCCCTGCCCGCTTGGTCATGCCGAAGGCGGTCAGGGTGGCGCGGGTCGGGGGCGGATTGTCGAAAAACTCGCTGTCGGTGGGGTTCGCGCCGGGCCAGCCGCCTTCGATGTAATCCACGCCCAGTTGATCCAGCATCCGCGCGATCTCGGCCTTTTCCGCGGCCGAGAATTGCACGCCCTGCGTCTGTTGCCCGTCGCGAAGGGTGGTGTCGTAAAGGTAGAGCCGATCCATCAGACCCGTTCCAGTTTGGCGGCGTTGAAATCGGGTCCGGCAAGCAGCTCGACACCCGTCGGGGTCATCCGGACCTCGACCCCCGCATCGGACAATCGCAGCTTCAGCGCGTCCACGGCGGAAAAATCCTTGCTGCGCTTTGCATCGGCACGCAGCGCGTTCATGCGCTCGGCGAAAGCGGACAGATCCGGTCCGGCGCTGATCCAGCCACCCCCCGCGTCGTCAAGCAGGCCCAGCAGTTGCGCCGAAGCCTTCAATCCCGCCGCGTCCCCCGCCCGCGCGAGGTCGTGCATCGCCGCGATCGCGCCGGCCGTATTCAGATCATCGGCCAGCGCCGCGACGACGGCGGGCGAAGGGTTTTCGGCCGGTGCGACACCATCCGTCAGCATCCGCCATTTGCGCAATGTCGTTTCGGCCTCGGTCGCCTTCGCCTCGGTCCAGTCCATCGGCTTGCGGTAATGGGTCATCAGCATGACAAAGCGGATGACCTCGCCGGGGACGCCCCGGTCCAGCAGGTCGCGCACGGTGAAGAAATTGCCCAGCGACTTGGACATTTTCCGGCCCTCGACCAGCAGCATCTCATTGTGCAGCCAGACATGGGCGAAATCGGCATGCGGATGGGCGCAGCGGCTTTGCGCGATCTCGTTTTCGTGGTGCGGGAATTGCAGATCCAGCCCGCCGGCGTGAATGTCGAAACTGGTGCCCAACAGGTCATCCGCCATGGCCGAGCATTCGATATGCCAGCCCGGCCGCCCCCTGCCCCATGGGCTGTCCCAGCCGGGCAGGTCGGCACCCGAGGGCTTCCATAGCACGAAATCCATCGGATCGCGCTTGAAGGGCGCGACCTCGACCCGCGCCCCGGCGATCATATCCTCGATCGAGCGGCCGGAAAGCTGACCGTATTCGGGATAAGAGCGGACATCGAACAGCACATGCCCCTCGGCCACATAGGCATTGCCGCGATTGATCAGCATCTCGATCATCGCGATCATCGGCGCGATATAATCCGTCGCGCGCGGCTCATGCGTGGGGCGCAGCGCGCCAAGCGCGTCCATATCGTCATGGTACCAGGCGATGGTCTCATCGGTGATCGCGCGGATCGGGCGCCCGGTCAGGGCGGCGCGGTCGTTGATCTTGTCGTCGACGTCGGTGAAGTTGCGCACATAGGTGACGTGATCCACGCCATAAACATGACGCAGCAGGCGGAACAGGATATCGAACACCACCACCGGCCGGGCATTGCCAAGATGCGCGCGGTCATAGACGGTCGGGCCGCAGACATACATCCGGACGTTCTTGTCATCTATCGGCGTAAACGTTTGCTTTTGCCGGGTTTTCGTGTTCGTCAGAGTGATCTCGACCATATGCCTTCCCTTCGGGGCGCCGGTCGGTCGGATTGTGACACGAAGGAACGCCCGCCTGAATCCTCAGCCGGTAATGCAGCAGTTGATAATGATGCTGTATGCGTTCATTCCGCTGACTTAACCCATCACCTTGCGGCTGCCAAGCACTTCGGTAAAATTCAGTGCTATGAGCCGGGAAAGCGTCAATGCGATGTGCAGCGCGCTGCCGGGGTCCGAGAATTCGGATCCCTGGGGCGGCGGTCACGATTGCTGGAAAGTCGGCGGCAAGATGTTCGCGGTCATCGGCGCGATGGACGAACGGCTGTCGGTCAAGACCGACAGTCCCGAAACCGCCGAGATGCTGATCGACGCCGGCGTCGGCCAACGGGCGCGCTATCTGCACAAAAGCTGGATCGCGATGCCGCTTGACGCCGATCCCGATGAGCTGCGGCACCGTATTCTGGCGTCCTATCGGCTGATCCGCGACAAGCTGCCGAAAAAGCTACAGGCCGGGCTGGACCCGGCCTGACGCTGTTTCACCAAAGGCGCGACGCCCCTGTTCACCAAGGGCGATGCCTGTGCGATGCCTTACTTGGGCAGTTGCGCGCCAAGCTGGGTGATCATGTCACCCATCTGCTTGCAGAGATCCGCCTCGGTGGTCTTTTGCGCCGCGGCGCCGTCGGCGAGCGTCGTCTCGACGCCCATGCCCGAGACGGTGCCGGCCTTGCCCTTGGCTTCCGCCTCGTCACCCGCGGCGGTATCGCCGGGCGGCAGCATGGCCAGCAGCTTGGTCTGGATCTCGACCGGTTCAGCGCCGATATGGCCCTGTTCCTGACAATAGGTCAGAACGCCAAGCTGGTTGCGTGCCGAGACATAGGCCGCTGCCGGGTCGGGCATCGCCGGGGCGGCGGTCTGCGCCACCGCCGCAGCCAGTGGAAGCATCGCGAAACCAGCCGCCAGAATTGAACGCTTAAACATTTGAAGTCCTTTCGACACTACAATCCAAGGAAGCTTGGCACAGGCTGCGATCGGGTGAAACAGCGCAAAGGTCCGCGGCGGCGAAATATTGCCACCTGTCGGTTCCGGCTTACGCGCGAACCGGCCGATCAACGAAACAGGACCAGCGACCCCGGCGACCATGTGACCTTGGTCCGGGTGCCGACGCCAAGCACATCGCGGCCAAAGACGTTGCGCATGGCGATACGGACCGGGCGGACCTCTTGCCCGAAGGCGTCCGAGCCGTCCAGCCGCACATCGTAATAGGTCATGTCGCCGTAATAGACGACCTCGTCGATCACGCCCTCGGTCACCCGGGTCTGGGTGCCGGTCACCTCGGGCGTTCCGATCGAGACCGCCTCGGGGCGGAAACCGACCGAGGGGCCGGAATCGCCCGCGTCGACGCGGCTGACGTTGGTCATGGGAATTTCGACCCGGCCAAGCCCCGGCGCCTCGATTTCGACGCCGGCGGCGGTCTCGGCAAGGACGCGCGCGGGCAAGAAGTTCATCACCCCGATGAAATTCGCCACCCGGCGGCTGTTCGGCCGCGCATACAGCGTTTCGGGTTCGTCAAGCTGGGCGATCTGGCCCTCGAACATCACCGCGATCCGGTCCGACATGACCAGCGCCTCCTCCTGGTCGTGGGTGACCAGAACGAAGGTGATGCCGACCTGCCGTTGCAGCTTGATCAGCTCGACCTGCATCTGTTCGCGCATCTTGCGGTCCAGCGCCGACAAGGGTTCGTCCAGAAGCAGCACCTTGGGCTTCAGGATCAGGGCGCGGGCCAGCGCCACCCGCTGCCGCTGGCCGCCGGACAGGGCATGCGCGGCGCGGTTGCCGTAACCCTCCAGCCCCACCATCTTCAGCGCATCGGCCACGGCCTGCGCCTTTTCGGCCCTGGAGCGCGGATCGCGGCGCAGGCCGAAGCCGACGTTCTCGGCCACGGTCAGATGCGGAAAGATGGCATAGCTTTGAAAGACCATGTTGGTCGGGCGGACGTTGGCGGGGACATGAGCCATGTCCTTGCCGTCGATCAGCACCACGCCCGAGGATATGTCCTCGAACCCCGCGATGGTACGCAGCAGCGTGGTCTTGCCGCAGCCTGACGGCCCGAGAAGCGAGAAGAACTCGCCCTCGCGAATGGTGGCGGTGATGCCGCGCAGGGCGTGATAGTCGCCATAGTATTTATGCACGTCACGGAATTCGATCAGGGGCTTGGCGGCCTCGCGCGGCACGGTTCGGGTATCGCTCACACGAGGCCTCCGGTCGATTTGGCGCCGGTGCGGGCGTTGCCGCGGCGGCGGAAATATTCGGCGATGGTCAGAAGCACGATCGACAGCGCCACAAGCACCGTCCCCAGCGCAAGGATCATCGGGATCTGCTTCGGGAAGCGAAGCTGCGAGAAGATATAGGTCGGCAGCGTCGGCTGGTTCCCGGACAGGAAGAAGGCGATGATGAATTCGTCAAGGCTTATGGTGAAGCTCATCAGCAGGGACGAGATGATCCCCGGCATGACCAGTGGCAGGATCACCAGCCGGAAGGCGCTGGCCCGGGTCTCGCCCAGATCATAGGCGGCTTCCTCCAGCGATTTATCAAGGCTGTTGAAGGCGGTCGACAGGATCGCGATGGCATAGGGCATGCAGATCAGCACATGGCCAAGGATCACGGTAAATATCGACAGCGGAATGCCGATGCCCAGCAGCACCACCAGAAGCGAGACCGAGACGATGATCTCGGGCAGGACCAGCGGCAGCATGATCAGCCCCATGATCCCGCCCTTGAACGGGAATTTATACCGCGTCGAGGCCCGGGCGGCGAAAATGCCCAGACAGGTCGCAAGGATGGCCGCGGACACCGCGATGATCAGCGAATTCGCCAGCGCCTGCCGCAGGGCGGCGGTTCCGTACATGTCGCTGAACCACTGGGTCGTGAAGCCTTTCAGCGGAAAGGCGACGATGGTGCCCGAATTGAAGGCGAACAGCGGCAGAAGCAGGATCGGCGCATACAGAAACAGCAGATACAGAAGCGCGTAGATGCGCAGGCCACCGCCCTTCATGCCGCTTCCTCCACATTGACGACACAGAAGCTGTTGCCCTCCGGGTCGGCAAGGACCACATAATCCGCATCCGGCTCATAGCGCCACGCCACCCGCCGGGCGCCAAGGGCGATCAACCGCGCGACCTCGCTGGCCTGATCGGTGGTGAACAGATCCATGTGGTGCCGTCTCGGCGCGGCCGAGCTGGTCAGCTTCAGCGACAGTTGCGTTCCCGCGGCGCCGTTCGCCGGCACGAGGATTGCAAAATCATCATCGGGCGCCCGACGCAGTTCGTAACCAAGGGCCGCCGACCAGAAGGCAATCGCGCGGTTCATATCCCGCACCCCCCAGACGATCGCGCCAATCCCGACGCGCGGGCCTGCCGCCTCTGCGCCCGTCATTGTCGCACCTTCAGGAAACGCCGGTTCAGGAACAGAAAGACCGCGCTGACCACCGCCACGATCAGCATGGCCGTGACCGCCAGCGCCGAGCCCAGCGGCCGGTTGTCCTGATCCAGCATCTGGCTTTGGATCATGTTGGCGATCATCGGGATCTTGCCGCCGCCGATAAGCTGCGGCGTCACATAATCGCCAAGGGTCGGGATGAACACGATCAGCGTCGCCGCGATCACCCCGGGCATGGCCAGCGGCAGGGTCACCCGCCAGAAGGTCATGGCTCGCGATTCGCCCAGATCGCGCCCCGCCTCGAGCAGCGCGCGGTCGATCTTTTCCAGCGCCACGAAGATCGGCAGGATCGCGAAGGGCGCATAGGCATGCGCCAGCGTCAGCACGATCGAGTTCACGTTGTAGAGGATGAAGGTCAGCGGCTGGTCGATGATCCCCAGCGCCTTCAGCCCCGAGTTGATGACCCCGTTATAGCCAAGGATCACCTTCCACAGGAACACCCGGATCAGATAGCTGGTCCAGAACGGGATGGTGATCAGGAACAGCCACAGCGCCTTTCGGTCGGGGCGCACGTAAAAGCTGACGTAATAGGCGACCGGAAAGGCCAGCAGCACGGTGACCAGCGTCACCAGCCCCGACACGATCAGCGACCGCAGCATGACCGAGCGATAGATCGGATCGGTCCAGACGATCTTGTAGTTTTCAAGCGTGAATGCCGGCTCGACCACCAGATAGCCGTCGCGAAAGAAGGAATAGGCCAGAATCGTCGCCAGGGGTGCCGCAAGCACCAGCAGGGCATAGCCCAGCGGCGGGGCGATCATCGTCAGACCCTGCGCTGCCTCTGACCGGCGCCAGCTTTGCTTTCCAGCCCCGCCTTGCTTTGCAGCCATGCGATTCCTTCCCCGTCGGCGCGGTCTTGTGCCCGTCTGTCCGTCCGATGGATTCCACATGGGCGCCGAAAGGAAAAGCCCTTTCTGCCGTTCCCGGTCACCGCAAAATGCAGCGCGATCCGCCATTTGCCTTTTCCGCATGCAATTGGTGCGAGGCCCTCGACAGGGTGGTTTCCGCCGTGCAACATGCCGCCACCAATGCCGGCGCGCGACGATGTATCGCTGCCGGGAATCTGTGGAGGAACTATATGACCGACAAGAAAACCTATGACCGTCGCGCCTTTCTGACGCGGGCCGGCATCGGCGGCGCGGCCGCGACCGCCGCGTCCGCCCTGGCCGCGCCCGCGATCGCGCAGGAACAGCCCCAGATCACCTGGCGCCTGGCATCGGCCTTCCCGAAATCGCTTGATACCATTTATGGCGGCGGCGAAGTTCTGGCGAAAGCGATGAGCGAGGCGACCGACGGCAAGTTCAAGATTCAGGTCTTTGCGGCGGGCGAGATCGTGCCCGGCCTGCAGGCGCAGGACGCGGTGACCGACGGCACCGTCGAGGCCTGCCACACCGTCGCCTATTACAGCTGGGGCAAGGATCCGGCCTTCGCGCTGGGCGCGGCCGTGCCTTTCGCGCTGAACGCGCGCGGCCAGAACGCCTTCATGTACCACGGCGGCGGCATCGACCTGTTCAACGAATTCCTTGCCGGCTATAACATCTATGGCCTGCCGGGCGGCAATACCGGCGTGCAGATGGGCGGCTGGTTCCGCAAGGAAATCAACACCGTCGAGGATCTCAAGGGGCTGAAGATGCGGGTCGGCGGCTTTGCCGGCCGGGTGTTGGAAAAGCTGGGCGTCGTGCCCCAGCAGATCGCCGGCGGCGACATCTATCCGTCGCTGGAAAAAGGCACCATCGACGCGGCCGAGTGGGTCGGTCCCTATGACGACCAGAAGCTGGGCTTCGCCAAGGTCGCGCCCTATTACTATTATCCCGGCTGGTGGGAAGGTGGCCCGACGGTCCACTTCTTCTTCAACAAGGAAAAATACGAGGCGCTGCCGGCCAACTACAAGGCGCTGCTGCACACCGCCGCGCAGGCGACCGACGCCAACATGCTTCAGATGTACGACTATCTGAACCCGACGGCGCTGAAGCAGCTGGTGGCCGAGGGCGCGCAACTGCGTCCCTTCTCGCCCGAGATCCTTTCGGCCTGCTATGACGCGGCGAACGAGGTCTATGCCGAGATGGTCGCCTCCAACGCGCCGTTCAAGAAAATCTGGGAAGCGATCACCGCGTTCCGCAACGATTACTATCTGAACATGCAGGTGGCGGAATATTCCTATGACACCTTCATGATGGTGCAGCAGCGCAACGGCAAGCTGAACACCGCCGGCTGATCGCGATCGCCGCAGAAATGGGCCCGCGTCGGGAAACCGGCGCGGGTTTTTTCATCCGCCATGCGGTGGGCGGGCGCCGGGAATGAAAGCCCCCGGTGGCCGGTCATGCCGGCGGCGCGGCCCGATGCTTGTGGTCGATCCGGCGCAGCACGGCGGCGACGATGGCTTCCGGCGCGTCCTCCTGCACCAGATGTCCGGCGTTCGCGACCGGCTGAAGCGCGTCCCCGGACAGCAGCGCCGCAAGCGCCCGCCCCTTGGCGACGGGAATCCACGCGTCGTTTTCGCCCCATAGCACGCTCACCGGGCAATCGAGCCGGCCGTATAACGGTTCCACCTCATCGGTGAACCGCTGATCCATCTGGGCGATCTGCCGGTAGAATGCGGCCTGACCGACGGGGCCGAGCCATGGCGCGCAATAGACGCCCATGGCTTCTTCGGACAGCGGGTTGTGCGCGGCTGTCTGCAAATAGGCGCGCAGCAGCGCCTGATGCATATAATCCGGCATGCCCGCAAAGGCGGTTTCATGCGCGCGGACGTGCTGGACAAAGGGCGAGCCCCACGGCGCCAGTGCCACCGCGTCGAAAATCGTCAGCGAGGCATAGCGCAGCCCGTCGAGGTAATAGCTGCGCAGCGCCGTCGCGCCGCCGAAGTCATGCGCCAGCACATCGGGACGGCTCAGGCCCCATTCCGCGATCAGCGCGGCCAGAACCCGGTTCTGGATGCCAAGCGAGACATCCTGCCCCTCGCGCATTTCGGACAGGCCGTAACCGACCAGATCGAAATAATAGACCGTCCTGCGGTCAGCCAGATGCGGCACGATCCTGCGCCAGACCTGCGACGAAAACGGCGTGCCATGGATCGCGACAAGAGGCGGCCCGGTTCCGATCCTGCCCCAGCGGACCCTGCTGCCCGCGACAAGCGTGCTGTTCGGCAAATCGAGCATCACGATCCTTTATATTGTCACTTAGCTAAGTAAGCATATGATGCCGGTCATGGACAGATCAATTCAAATCAGGGCATTGGCCAGCACGCAGCGGCTGACGATCCTGAGACTGCTGGCCGAGCCGGGCAGGCATTTCGGCGATCAATGGTCGGCCGATCCAAAGCGGGTCGGGGTCTGCATGACGCTGATCGCGTCGGCCTTGCAGATCGCGCAACCCACCGCCAGCCGCCATCTGGGCATATTGGCGCAAGCGGGGTTCATCACCGTGACGAAGCATCTGAAGTGGTCATATTGCAAGCGGGACGAGGTCGCGATCCGGCAATACCTCGACTGGCTGGCGACCGAGCTTCACGCGCCGGCACCCCGGGTTCCGTGACGCTCGGGGGCGCGGCATCGGAATCTGATGACGGCCGCCGCGCCTAACGCCACCTGCGACCGGCCGATGAAAAAGGCCGCCCGGAAGGGCGGCCTTGGTGGTTGGCGGGGCTATCCGCCAAGACCCGGCGGCGGCCCCGAAAGCGGGTCCGCAGGAGTGGCAGGTGCCGGGGCCGCAGGTGCCGGTGTCGTGGGGGCTGGCGTGGCCGGGGTTGGCGTTGCAGGCGCGCCACCGAAATTCGGCGGTCCAGCCAGCGGATCGGCAGGCGCCGCCGGGGCCGTGGCACCCGGTGCCGGGGTCGCAGGCGCGCCGCCGAAATTGGGCGGTCCCGCCAGCGGATCGGCCGGAGCAGCGGGCGCAGCAGCACCCGGTGCCGGTGTCGCAGGCGCGCCGCCGAAATTAGGCGGACCGGCCAGCGGATCGGCAGGTGCCGGCGTGGCCGTTCCCGGCGCCGCCCCGCCGCCGAAGTTCGGCGCGCCGAGTTGCTCGAACCCGCCAAATCCGCCCAGACCACCGCCCGAGGGCACCTCGATCTTGACGTTGGACATGTCGACCGGGGCGCCCTTGTAATGCATCACAAGGCCCGGGAACATCATCACCACGGCGATCATCACGATCTGGATGATCACGAAGGGCACCGCGCCCCAATAGATCTGCCCGGTGCGCACCGGCTCCATCCACTCGCCCGTCACGCGGTCCCGATAGCGTTCCCTCGGCGCGACCGAGCGCAGGTAGAACAGCGAGAAACCGAACGGCGGATGCATGAAACTGGTCTGCATGTTCACGCCAAGGATGACGCCGAACCAGATCAGGTCGATGCCAAGCGCCGTCGCCGCCGGTGCCAGCAACGGCACGATGATGAAGGCCAGTTCGAAGAAGTCGAGGAAGAAGGCGAGGAAGAACACCAGCACCGACACCGCGATCAGAAAGCCGTATTCGCCGCCCGGCAGCGAGGTCAGCAGATGCTCGACCCAGATCTGGCCGTTGACCCCGTAGAAGGTCAGCGAAAAGACCCGCGCGCCGATCAGGATGAACATGACAAAGGCCGACAGCCGCGTGGTCGAGGCCAGTGCCTGCTTGATCACGTCAAACGACAGCCGTTTCTTGGTGGCCGCAAGAACCAGCGCGCCGACGGCCCCCATCGCGCCGCCCTCGGTCGGGGTGGCGATGCCAAGAAAGATCGTGCCCAGCACAAGAAAAATCAGCGCCAGCGGCGGGATCAGCACGATGACGACCTGCTGGGCCAGCCGGCTCATCATGTTCAGCCCCAGCGTGCGGTCAAGAAGCGCCGCGATGTAAAGCAGGATGACCGCGATACCGGCGGCGAGTATGTCGGCGTTATCGCCATGCGTGGGGGCCAGCCAGACCCAGGCGGCGTAACCAATGCCCGCGCCGACAAGCAGCGCCACGAACAGCGAGGTGACCCCCTGCCCCAGCGTGCGGACCTCGGGCGGCAGGGCCGGCACCCATTGCGGGCGCACGATGCTCACGATGAAGATATAACCGACGTAAAGCCCGGTCAGGACCAGACCCGGGAACAGCGCGCCCTTGTACATGTCGCCCACGGACCGGCCCAGCTGGTCGGCCAGAACGATCAGCACCAGCGACGGCGGGATGATCTGCGCCAGCGTCCCCGAGGCGGCGATCGCGCCCGCGGCCACCCGGCGGTCATAACCAAAACGCAGCATGATCGGCAGGGAAATCAGGCCCATCGCGATCACCGATGCCGCGACGACGCCGGTGGTTGCCGCCAGAAGCGCGCCCACGAAAATCACCGCATAGGCCAGACCGCCCCGGATCGGGCCGAAAAGCTGGCCGATCGTGTCCAGCAGATCCTCGGCCATGCCCGAGCGTTCCAGCACGATCCCCATAAAGGTGAAGAATGGAATCGCCAATAAGGTCTCATTGGCCATGACCCCGCCGAAGAAGCGGTCCGGAAGCGCGCCGAGCAGATTCCAGTTCAGCGTGATCGTGCCGTTGGATAACGGTGCAAGCTCGACCCCCACAAAGAAGAACAAAAGGCCGCAGGCGGCCAGCGCGAAGGCGACCGGATAGCCGAACAACAGGAACACGATCAGCGACACGAACATGATCGGCGCCATGTTCTGGGCGATAAGTTCGATCATTTGCGCACCTCGGTCCGGGCCGCGGCATCCGAGCGGGGCGCCATTTCAACCATCTGCAATTCGTCCGACACCACCGCATCGCGAATGGCGGCGCCTTCGAGCTCGGCCGCCTCATGCGCCGAAACGAAGGGGTTGGGGTCGGGAATGACGCCGCGCATCACCGCGATCTTCTTGATGATCTCGGATATGCCCTGCAGGGCCAGCAGGAAAAACCCGGCCATCAGCAGCGCCTTGGCGGGCCAGATGATCAGGCCGCCGGCGTTGTTTGACATCTCGCCCGACATATAGGACCGGCGGACCCAAGGATAGAACAGCCACAGCATCAGAAGCGTGAAGGGCATGAGGAAGAACACATGCCCGATCAGGTCGATCCAGTGCTGCACGCGGCGCGACCATAACCCATAGATGATGTCGATCCGGATATGTTCATTCTGCTTCAGCGTATAGGCCGCCGCCAGCAGGAACGCCGCACCGTAAAGATACCATTGCAATTCAAGCCATGCGTTGGATGAGGTGTTCATCGTCTTGCGGATGATGGCGTTCGCGGCGCTGACGATCACCGCGACCAGGATCAACCACGAGACAGATTTGCCGATAAACTCGTTCATGCGGTCAATGAACCGCGACAGGGCCAATAGTCCGCCCATAACTTATCCTCCCCGTTGTAAAATGCCCTCATCCAGATGCGGGCATCCGGCCATTCTTTTCGGGCCGGTCTTATTTTGCTGTCATTGCAGGAAGCGGCACATACGGTCAAGCAGAGCCGGATAGTTTTCTGCGCTGCGGCAGGTGACGCGACGTAAGGCGCATTCGCCGGCATCGGCGGTATCGTGGGCGCAGTTATGTATTATTTGTATGCACTTGGCAAGGCGGCCGGTTTCAGGTGAAAGTCGCGCTGCCCGGCCAGCTCCGGGCCGCGCGCAGCCCGAGGATAGCATGGCCAAGCACAAACGGAATTTCTTTGCCACGGTTTTGCCGGGCGGTGTCTTCTCCTGCGGCGTTTTCGTTCTGGCGGCGATGCCCCCTGCCCCGGCCTTCGCCGTCCAGCCGCAGCCGGGTGAAACGCTGGCCGCCGTTCAGGAATACCGCTATTGGCTGCCCGACGCGATCAAGACGCTTGATCCGCAGATGATCTCGACGCCGGACGAAGGCGATGCCGTCCGCCAGCTTTTCGAGGGGCTGATGAACGAGGATGCGACGGGCGCGCCGGTCCCGGGCGTCGCGGACTCGGTCGATGTGTCGGGCGACGGGCTGACCTATCGTTTTCACCTGCGGCCCGGGGCGAAATGGTCGAACGGCGATCCGGTCACGGCGGATGATTTCGTCTATGCATGGCGGCGGCTGGCGGACCCCGGAACCGCGGCCGAATATGGCGATTTCGTGCTTCTGATGAACCTTGCCAATGCCGAGGCGGTTCAAAAGGGCGATGCCGACCCCGCCGATCTGGGCGTGGCGGCCGTCGATGACCGGACCTTGCAGGTCACGCTGTCCCGGCCCACGCCGTCTTTCCTGACGATGGTGACCAATCCGGTGACCTTTCCGGTTCCGCGCAAAATCATTGAGGCCGCCGGGGCGGGCTGGACGCGGCCCGGCACGCTGGTCGGGAACGGCGCCTATGTTCTAAGCGCGCATGATCTGGCGACCGGTATCGAGATGACGAAAAACCCCGCCTATTGGGATGCGGCGAATGTCGTCATGGCTCGTGTTACGGGCGAGGTCCTCGCCAATCCGCAACAGGCCGTGGACAGGTTCGCGGCCGGAACCCTTGACCGCGCCCCGGTTCCCTTGGGACAGCCGCTTCCCCCCGCCATCAGCGCGCCGGGATCGGTCCAGCGCATTCCCGCGCCCTGCACCTATGCGTTTCTGTTCAATCTGGGCGAAAAAGGTCCGCAAGCGCTGAAAGACGTCCGCGTGCGGGCGGCGCTGTCATATACCTTTCCGCGGGACGAGGTGACGCGCGACATCCTGCAAGGCGCCCCTTATCCGGCTTATAGCTGGACCCACCGGGCCATTCAGGGTGTCGTGATGCCGCCGGTCGACTATGCCGGCTGGACCCAGCCGCAGCGCATCGAACAGGCCCGCGGCCTGCTGACCGAGGCGGGCTTTGGCCCCGAAAACCCGCTGGAACTGACGCTGCGCTTCAACACCGATCCCCTGCACCGCAAAATCGCCGAGGCCGCAGCGCGCGCCTGGCAGCCGCTGGGGGTGAAGCTGTCGCTGGACGATGCCGATTGGCGCCAACAGGCCGAGTGGCTGAGAACCGGCGATTTCCAGATCGCGCGCTATGCGTGGTGCGCCGACTACAATGATGCCGCCTCATTCCTGAACTTCATGACCTCGGACGGCCCGAACCCCGGCGGCTATCGCAACGCCGATTTCGACCGGCTGATGCAGACGGCGCGGACCGCGCCGGACCCGGCGGCGGACTACGGCCAGGCCGAACTGATCCTGTCGCAGGACATGCCGCTGATCCCGGTCTATCACTATGCCCGCGCGACCCTGCTTTCACCCCGCATAAAGGGGGTGTCGCTGCAAAACGCGATGGGACATTGGCTGGCCAAGGACATGTACCGGGTCGAATAAACCCACCGCCCCGCCGCCCCGCCGCTGGGGCCTTGTGAAAGCGCGCGGCGCGGTTCTTATTGCGCTTCATGACAGATCGGCCCGACTCAGACCCTGCGACGCCCGGCCCTGCCGCTTCGGGCGCCCCCGATGCGAAACCCGCCGACGCGAAACCTGCCGACGCGGAACCTGCCGGCCCCGCTGTCCGGACGCGATTGCCGCACATGGACCCCGATCCGCCAAAGACATTCGCGGCGCGATGGGCGGCGATGAAGAACATCCCGCCGTTTCTGGTCATGGTCTGGCACGCCAGCCCTGCGCTGACCGCGGCCACGATCGTCCTGCGGCTTTTGCGGGCGGTCCTGCCGGTCCTGTCGCTTTATATCGGCAAGCTGATCATCGACGAGGTGGTTCTGCTGGCCGGCTATTCCGACGTGCCCCCCACGCTGACCGGATGGGCGCGCGAGGGGCTTCTGAACTATCTGGCGCTTTTGGTGGCGGCCGAGTTCGGCCTTGCCATCCTGTCCGATCTGCTGGGGCGCGGGGTCAGCCTTGTCGACAGCCTGCTGACCGAAAAGCTGACCATCGACATGTCGATGCGGCTGATGGACCACGCCGCCACGCTTGATCTCGAGGATTTCGAGGACGCCGATTTTCAGGACAAGCTGGACCGCGCCCGCCGCCAGTCCAGCGGCCGCATGCCCCTGATGGGGCAGTTGATGGGACAGATACAGGACCTGATCACCGTCGCCACCTTCGCCGCCGGGCTGATCATCTATAACCCGTGGCTGGTGGTCCTGCTGCTTGTCGCGCTGATCCCCGCCTTTCTGGGCGAGGCGCATTTCAACGCGCGTTCGTATACGCTCGATTTCCGCCGCACCCCCGAACGGCGAGAGCTGGATTATGTCCGGCAGGTCGCGGCCAGCGCCGAGACCGCCAAGGAAATCAAGATCTTCGATCTGCACAATTTTCTGGCGGACCGTTATCTGACGCTTTCGCAACGCTTTTACGCCGCGAACCGCCGCATCGCCCAAAGCCGCGCCTTGTGGGGCGCGGTGTTCACCGCCGTCGGCACCATCGGCTATTACGGTGCCTATGCGTGGATCATCGGGCACACCCTGACCGGGATGCTCAGCATCGGCGACCTGACCTTTCTGGCGGGCTCGTTCCGGCGCTTGCGCAGCCTGCTCGAGGGGCTGTTGCAATCTTTCAGTTCCACCGCCGCGCAGGCGCTGTATCTGGACGACCTGTTCGCCTTTTTCGACGTCACCCCCGAAATCACCACGAAACCCGAGGCGATCCCGGTGCCGAGCCCGATCACGGTGGGGTTCGAGTTTCAGGACGTGGGTTTTTACTATCCGGGCTCGAACCGCTGGGCGGTGCGCCATCTGTCATTCACCCTTCACGCGGGCGAAACGCTGGCGCTGGTCGGGGAAAACGGTGCCGGCAAGACCACGCTGGTCAAACTTCTGGCCCGGCTTTACGACCCGGACGAGGGCCGGATTCTGCTGGATGGGCGTGATCTGTGCGATTACGATCTTACCGATCTGCGCGCCAGCATGGGGGTCATCTTTCAGGATTTCGTGCGCTATAACCTGACCGCCGGGGACAATATCGCGGTCGGCCGGATCGGTGCGCGCGATGATTACCCGCGTATAGAGCGCGCCGCCGAACGGGCCTTGGCCGACAAGGTGATCGACAAGCTGCCGCGCGGCTACGACCAGATGATCGGCAAGCGCTTTGCCAACGGGGTCGAACTGTCGGGCGGCGAATGGCAGAAGATCGCCATCGCGCGGGCCTATATGCGCGACGCGCAGGTACTGATCCTGGACGAGCCGACCGCCGCGCTGGACGCCCGTTCCGAATTCGAGGTGTTCGAGCGGTTCAAGGAATTGTCGGAAGGCAAGACTGCGGTCCTGATCTCGCACCGTTTCTCCTCGGTCCGCATGGCCGACCGGATTCTGGTCATGGCGAACGGTCAGATCGAGGCGCAGGGCACGCATCACGAATTGCTGGTGCAGGACGGGCGGTACCGCGAGTTGTACGAGTTGCAGGCGGCAGGGTATCGGTAGGATCGGATTTGTGTTGGTTGGTGGCGATCGGTGTTAGTAATTATCCGGATTAAGAACCGTAATAGGGTACTTCGCGTGCGATCTTAAAACGCAACCTTCGCCGCAGCGTTGAAAGATCAGACGGAGCGTCAATCTTATGAATCATGCGATGGCACGTCGGGCACAGAACCATGAAGTCTTCCGGCACCCGATAACGGCGCGTTTGACCTTCTGCTAGGCCTCGCAGTGGGGCGGCGTGATGAACATCAAGTGGTGCGTCGTAAGCGGGGCCGGTGAATCCATAATCACGCTTGGGATCGAGGCCGCAGCATTCGCAAATGGGCGGCTTGGCCTTTAGCACATCCTTCCGCACCTTGGGTGAACGTTCGATCCGTCGCGAAAGAATATAGCGACGCGTTTCCTCGATATCTTTTCCGTTCGCTTCTTCTTGCATGACCTCGCTTGGCGTTGTTCCACCGCGGTTCACCAGCGCTTCGTAAGCGAGAAGCATTTGATATAAGTCCTTAGCAAGCCGTTCGTTTGTAAGTACGTCGAGTGTATAAGTTGTCCCGAACGAATGACCTGCGACATAGCCGGCTGGAAGGCGAGCTTCCGAGCCGAGATCTATCGGCGCTTCAGAAAAACGCTGTGCAAATTCCGGTACACGATCGGCCATGTCGCGTGCCCTGCGTTTAAGTACATCGCGCCAGCGAGCTGGCCCAAAGTCGTGGTATATGGCCGTGGTTCCTTGGATCATTGAAAGCGTGATCGTTTGCGCGTCTGTATTGATGAGATAGACGACGTAAAATCCCTTGGTCGCAGTGTCCGTGATCAACGGGTCAAAAAACGCCAACCACGGAACAGCGGCCCAACGCGAGTTCCCAACGCTGGCCTTGACAGTCAAATCAAAGGGCCAAAGCGAAATCAGCCTTTTCGCCTCAATAGCGATGTCATGCCTTACAAAATCGCCAAACCTAGATCTTGTGAACGGCTTAGTGCGCTCATAAGCATATTCGGTCGCAAGGCGCGAAAGATAATCGGCGAGCATAGCGTACTCTCGTTAACTATGCTCGCGACCTTACCGGCCTTACCTCCTGGTGCAAGTCCTTTGATTGCGTTGAGATAATTGAGGCGCTGCCTGTTAGCAGCAATTATCTCGAACGTGGCGTTTGAAACGGCTCCAGACCACAATCCGGGGCTTTTTAGGCGTGACGATCGCGCCACCAAATCAGATTATGCGGTGGTACCCGAGGTCGGACTCGAACCGACATGACTTGCGTCGGCGGATTTTGAATCCGCTGCGTCTACCATTCCGCCACTCGGGCCAACAGCGCCGGGATAGCGAGGAATTCGCCCGGCGACAAGGGCCTGCCTGCCATCGGCGCGACAGATTTCGGACCGGGACAATGCCTGCGTTGCATGGGGCGCGGCCGGCGCGCGCGGCGTTGGGTTTGCTGTAAATGCGTGCAACCGCCGCAGGTCCCCTGGCCGAGCGCATGGGGCAGCTTGCCGTTACGCGCGCTGATGAAGCGGCCCGGACGAGATCGCGGCCATTGGGGCGACACGATGCCGCCCCCGTCCGGGAAACTGCCCGGTAACCTGACCGGTCATGCGCCTATGCGTGTCCTAGCTTCGCAAGCCGCGCCTCGCGCAGGCGCGCGAAATCATCGCCGGCGTGATAGCTCGACCGGGTCAGCGGCGTCGCGGAGACCATCAGGAACCCCTTGCCTCGGGCCGATTTCTCGTAGCTCGCGAACTCGTCGGGGGTCACGAAACGGTCGACGCGGTGATGTTTCGAGGTCGGTTGCAGATATTGACCGATGGTCATGAAATCGACATCCGCCGCGCGCATGTCATCCATGACCTGCAAGACCCCCTGCCGATCCTCGCCCAGGCCGACCATGATGCCGGATTTGGTGAACATGGTCGGGTCAAGCTCCTTCACGCGCTGAAGCAGCCGCAGACTGTGGAAATAACGCGCGCCCGGACGCACGGTCGGGTAAAGGCCGGGGACGGTTTCCAGATTGTGGTTGAACACGTCCGGCCGCGCCGCGACGACGATCTCCAACGCCTCGGGGCCGCATTTCAGAAAATCCGGGGTCAGCACCTCGATGGTTGAATCGGGGCTGCGGTGACGGATGGCGCGGATGGTCTGGGCAAAATGCTCGGCGCCGCCATCGTCCAGATCGTCGCGGTCGACCGAGGTGATGACGACATGTTTCAGCCCCAGTTTCTGAACCGCATGGGCGACGCGGCCGGGCTCGAACAGATCCAGCGACTTCGGCTTGCCGGTGATGACGTTGCAGAAGGAACAGCCGCGGGTGCAGATCTCGCCCATGATCATCATGGTGGCGTGGCCCTGGCTCCAGCATTCGCCGACATTGGGGCAGCCGGCTTCCTCGCAGACGGTGGAGAGCTTGTTCTCGCGCAGGATGTCGCGGGTCGCCTTGTAACCCTCGCTGGTCGGCGCCTTGACCCGGATCCAATGCGGTTTTTTCGGCTGTGACTGGTCCGGGCGATGCGCCTTTTCGGGGTGGCGCAGTTGCGGAGGCGGGATTTCGGCCATGCGTGGCACCCTGTTGCGGATCGTTCAGCGTTAAATAGTCGGTCTGACCATGACAATCAACGCAGGCTACCGGGGAACCGCCACCTTTCCAACCCGTTGAAAGGCAAGACATGACAGCATTGCGGGTAAAGCATGAGGCCGGGCGATACGATCAGCGTGAACGACCGCATGCAGCAGGGCTACAGCTATGTGCTCGAGGCGCCGGCGGGGCGCATCGACGACGCAGCGTTCACGCCGCATTTCACCCCGGAACAGATGCTGGAGATGGGGATTTTCGAGGGCAGATATATCAACGATTGCCGCGGAGAGTTTCCCGGAATCTGGTATGAAAGGGCGAAGATCGCCGCAAAACCCGACCCGGCACTGAACTTCTTTGGCGTGAAAAGCCGCCAGCCATTGTCCGAGTGGCGCCGCAAGGGCTGGATCCTCGGGCCGGATCCGCGCGGCTGGTTTCAGTGGTATTGCCGCTATTATCTGGGGCGTCGCCTGCCGGAGGTGGATCGCAGACAGATCGGGCGCTGGCGTGCATTTCGCCGCCATGCCGCGCAGGTCAAGGCGAATTGCGATCAGAATGATCTGTCCTGCCGCCCGCGTCAGCGGCAGGCCCTGCTGCAATGGTCATATGACTGTATGATTTAGTCCTTCGCGCGATGACCGCGCGGAATATGGGGCGCGCTCCCGCCTGAGGCCGGCGCATCAGCCGATCATGCGCGCCCCGTTCCCATATTGCTCGCGATAGTGCCGTTCCAGCCGGATCAGCCCAAGCCGCAGCACGATCTTGCCCGAGCGCGCCGACCAGCCAAGCCGCTGTTCGGTCGCCTCGATCCCTTCCAGAAAGCAGCAGACGCGCAGCACGACGTCGCCCATGCCCGGCCCCAATTCGCGCAGCGCCGCCGCCACGCGGTCGCGCGCCGCCTCGGACCCGCCCATCCGGCGCGACGGGGCAAAGCCGCCCCGGTCCGCGCCGGCGGTCAGAAAACGGTCCCAGTCCTGGGTGATCCGTGGTCCCATCTGGGCCAGTTCGAAATCCTCGCGCAGCCGTTCGCCGGCCGCGACAAGATCAGGCCCCAGAAACGGCGAGCCGTCCTTTTCCCGGCGCCGCGCCATAAGCATCATCGGGCTTTCGGCGATATTGACGCGAACCCGGCGCCGGATGCCGGTTTCGGGGTCCGAAATGGTGCGCGGTTCGTACTGGCGATGCGCCTCGGCATGCGGATTGACGAAAGCCGCGGCGGCTTCGTGCAGACCTTCGGGTGCGACCGGCGCGGCATCGGTCAGGTCGCAGGGATAAGCGGCGACGCCCGCCCCCCCGCGCAACATCGCCCGAAGCCGGTCGCGCCCGGCCGGGGTCAGCACATAGCGCGCGATCCGGCCCGGCGTCTGCATGACGATCAGCCCCTGAAGCGCAAGATTTTCGGCCATGCTGCGATCCAGTATCGCGGTGCGCATGTCGTGGCGGGTGACGATGGCCCGGTCCATGTTGGCCGCGACCGCCATCACCGCCCCCGGCTCGGCAAGACGCCGCAGCACCCGGCGCAACTGGCTTTCGGCCTCGGCGGTGCTGCGGGCCGTGGTCAGTGTGCTGTCGGTCAGTTCGGAAACCGCGCGGTCCAGAAGCGGATCCTCGTCGCGGCGCTCCTCGAACCGGCGGATGCGGCGCAGGATGGTCGAGGCGTGGCAGCCCTGTTCACGGGCGATCGCCCGGATCGTTTCGCCACCTTCGACGTGGCGCACGTAAAGCCGCGCATCCTCGGGCAGATCATCGGTATAGCCGTCCTTCCGAGTGACCTTCTCCGGCGGTTCGGCGGCAATTCGGCGCCCGTTCTGGGCGGTGATCCGGGTGGTCATCTCGGCGACCGACGACGACGCCGATCCCCACCGATCGGTTAACGCGGCGGCGAAATTGTTAAGGTTGCCCTCTGCGATTCTGCCGAGGCTCGGATCAGCCGAGAAATCGCCTTTCAACATGGTCATTTCAGTTCCTTTTCTGGGGCAATCGCAGCGCGCCCCGCTTCTACTAGAGGTTGTTCGCGGGGCCGCAATCGGGGTCGCGATACCGTCACTGACGGCACTATTCCCTAATAAATTATAAAGATTTGTTGTTATTGCGTGCGCCTCAACAGCAATATCAGCAACACACCTTAAAGTTGTATAAACCTGCATTTGTCTAACAGCAGGATTCCCGAAATGATGCTCTCGAACGTGATAGAATTCAGGACCGGACGCCCGGTCGGACAGTCCGAAACCATCCGTCGCCCGGGCGCGCTGATCCGCGCCGCGCGGCACGGGTTAGAGCTGTGGCAGCGTGGCCGCGATCTGCGCCGGGTGCTGCGCAGCGACGATCTGCCGGCGGTCGGCGCCGCGCTGCCCCGGCTGATCGTCGATGAGGCGCGCATGGACGAGGCGCGGCGCGACGGCGCGGCCGATTACGACCTGCGCCGCCACGTCCTGTTGCTGGTGGCGATCCTGGCCGAGCGTCGCGATGCGCAGAATGCGACCGCGATGCCGCCGATGGTCATTTGCCCCGAAACAGCGATCCGAGCACACCTCTGATCAGGGCCTGCCCCGATTTGGTGCCCAACTGCCGCGCAAGGCTTTTGCCGAAGGTCGTGGCGATCGAATCGCTGTTGGACCGCCGGCCGCCGCTTGACCCGTTTCGACTGCGCGGCATTTCCTGCTGCGGGTCATAGCGGCGGGCACGCGAATAGGATTCGGTTTTGACATCCCAAAGGCTGTCATCCTTTTTCGCTTCTTCGGCGCTGGCGGCGGCGGCCTCGGCCTTTTTCGCCAGCAACTCCTGCGCCGATTCGCGGTCGACCTGCTTGTCGTATTTCGCACCCATCGGTGATTGCGCCATGATCTCGGCGCGCTCGGCGTCGGTGATCGGGCCAAGCTGGGATTGCGGCGGCCGAATCAAGGTCCGTTGGGCGATGCCGGGCACGCCTTTCGCCTCGAGGAACGAGGTCACCGCTTCGCCGGTGCCGACATCGCGTATGGCATCGGCAATATCAAAGGCCGGGTTCGGGCGATAGTTTTCGGCCGCCATCCGCAATGCCTTCTGATCCTTGGCGGTAAAGGCCCGCAGCGCGTGCTGCACCCGGTTACCAAGCTGGCCGAGAATGTTTTCGGGCACGTCGGCCGGGTTCTGGGTGATAAACCACAGGCTGACACCTTTCGACCGGATCAGCCGCGCCACCTGCTCGACCTTGGCGACCAGCGCATCGGGGGCGCCGTTGAACAACAGATGCGCCTCGTCAAAGAAGAACGCGACCTTGGGTTTGTCCGGGTCGCCGACCTCGGGCAATTGCTCGAACAGTTCCGACATCAGCCACAGCAGAAAGGTCGCGTAAAGCCGGGGCGAGTTGATCAACCTGTCCGAGGCAAGGATGTTCACCATCCCCTTGCCCGAGGCGTCCAGCCGCATGATATCGGACAATTCCAGCGCCGGTTCCCCGAACAGGTTCAGACCGCCTTCATTTTCAAGGACCAGCAACTGGCGCTGAATCGCGCCCACCGACGCGGCCGAGACATTGCCGTATTTCAGGCCAAGTTCCTTGGCATTTTCCCCGACCCAGACCAGCATCGCCTGCAGGTCCTTCAGATCCAGAAGCGCCAGCCCCTGTTCATCCGCGACGCGGAAGGCGATGTTCAGCACCCCCTCCTGCGCCTCGGTCAGATCCATCAGCCGGGCCAGCAGCAGCGGCCCCATCTCGGCCGGGGTGGTGCGGACCGGATGCCCGCTTTGCCCCCAAATGTCCCAGAAGGTCACCGGGAACTTCTGATACTCAAGCGGCATTCCGATGGTTTCCGACCGCTTCTGAAAGGCGTCGTTCAGCTTGCCGTTGGGATCGCCGGCTTTCGCGATGCCGGCCAGATCGCCCTTCACGTCGGCCATGAACACCGGCACGCCGGCGGTCGAGAATGATTCGGCCAGCGTTTGAAGGGTGACGGTTTTCCCCGTCCCCGTAGCCCCCGCGATCATCCCGTGGCGGTTGCCGAATTTCAGCAGCAGAATTTCGGGATCGGCGTAATTCTCGCCCCCGCCGCCCACGAAAACCGTTCCTTCATCCAGATCGACAACAGCCATGTCCGTCCCTTATCCCTTGAATTCTGCGTCTTGCGCCGGACCGGCGCGCGCCGTGACAATACATTCTTAACCGTCATTTGGCATAGTGAAGTTGTTCCGGGGCGTCATTCCGCCGCCCGGAACGCTTCCTCCCTGACTGAACGACTGGCCGCGCCGATCCGGTGCGGCCTTTTTCGTTTTGGTTGACGCCTCAACAATCTGCGATTAGCTTCGCCACAATAAAGACCGGCCAGTCCGGCGGGGAGTGAAGAAGTCGAAAGGGTCGGGTCATTGCCCGGCCCTTTTTCCTTAACCGGCCGAGACGGCGGGAGATACAGGCCGGAGATTCAGGCGGCAGATTCAAACGCAAAGTTGAAATCCCGGCGCCGCTGGTGGTCCTGACATTCCCGATCGCCCGTGATATGCCCCCAGAACATGACCAAAGGATAAGTGACCATGGTGCCCAAAACCCAGACTGCGATCGTTGCCGCCGCCCTGGCGCTGGCATTGCCTGCGTTCAGTGCTTTTGCACAGACCGCCGCGCCGGAAACGCCCCCCGCGGTGCCGCCGGCAGCCGCAGCGCAGGACGCTGCTTCCGATGCGGCGAAAGACGCCGCCGATGCAGCCGCCAAGGCCGCCGACAGCGCCGCCGGTGCGGTGAAGGATGCGACCGACGCAGCCTCGGATGCCGCGAAATCCGCCGCTGATGCCGCCGCCGACGCCGCGAAAGCAGCAACGGACGGCACCACCCCCGCCGCTCCTGCCGACGCCGCCCCGGCCGACGCTGCGGCCACACCCGCTGCACCCGCCGACACCACCGGCGCGACCGATGCCCCGGCGGCACCTGCGGCAACCGATGCGCCTGCCGCGACCGACGCGCCTGCCGCGACCACGGGCACCCCGGCCGCCGGTGCGACGCCCGCGCCCGCCGCGAATGCCGAACCTCAGGTCGGCCAGCCCTATGCCAAGGAAACCCAGGGCGACTGGACGGTGCGCTGCGTCAAGACCGCCGACGGCAATGATCCGTGCGAGCTGTTCCAGCTTCTGAAAGACAGCGACAACAACCCCGTCGCCGAATTCTCGGTTCTGCCGGTCAAGATGGATCAGGCTGTTGCCGGCGCCACCATCATCACCCCGCTGGAGACCGATCTTCAGCGCGGCATCGTGATGAAAGTGGACAGCAGCGAAGCCCGCATCTATCCGTTCAGCGTCTGCGCGCCGGTCGGCTGCGTGGCGCGTCTGGGCGTGACCGCGCCGCAACTGGCCGAGCTGAAGCGCGGCAATGGCGCGCTGATCACGATCCATCCCTATGGCGCGCCGCCGGATCAGTCCGTCGGTCTGAACCTGTCGCTGAAGGGCTTCACCGCCGGCTGGGCCGCGCTGGAAAAGATCGTGGCCGAAACCCCGGCCCCGGCTGCCTCTGCTCCGGCCACCGCTGCACCGGCGACCCCCGCCGCGCCGGCGACACCCGCGACCCCTCCGGCCCCGGCCCCCGCCCCGGCAAATTAAGCGTCGCGGCGCGAAGCCATCAAACCGGAAAGGCCGCCCCACCCGGGCGGCCTTTTTCATCCGATCATGCGGGTGGTCGTGCGGGTTGGTTTCAGACCTTGCGCAACGCCAGAACCGCGTTCAGCCCGCCGAAAGCGAAAGCGTTGCTCAGCACCGCGTGGACCCGCGCCTCGCGCGCCGTATTCGGCACCACGTCCAGCGCGCATTCGGGGTCGTATTCCTCAAACCCGATGGTCGGCGCGATCACGCCCTCGCGCAGCGCCATGATGCAGGCCAGCAGCTCGACCGCGCCCGTGCCCCCGATCAGATGACCGTGCATGGATTTCGTGGACGAGATCATCAGCCGGTCGGCATGGGATCCGAAGGCATGGGCGACGGCCGCGCATTCGGTCTTGTCATTGGCGGCGGTTCCGGTGCCGTGGGCGTTGATATAGCCGATCTGGTCCGGGTTCATCCCGGCGCTGAGCATGGCGCCCAGAATAGCCCGCTCGGCCCCAAGCGCCGAGGGCATGACGATGTCCTGCGCGTCCGACGACATCGCGAATCCCGCGACCTCGGCCAGAATATCGGCGCCGCGCAGGCGCGCATGCTCATATTCCTCGAACACGAAGATGCCCGCGCCTTCGCCCTGCACCATGCCGTTGCGGTTGGCTGAAAACGGCCGGCAGGCATCCTTGGACATGACCCGCAGACCTTCCCACGCCTTGACCCCGCCAAAGCACAGCATCGATTCCGAACCGCCGGTCAGCATGACCGACGCGGCGCCGGATGAGATCATCTGATAAGCAAGCCCCATCGCGTGGTTGGAGCTTGCGCAGGCCGTCGCCACGCTGAAACTGGGGCCGTGCAGCCCGTATTCCATGCTGACATGGCTGGCGGCGGCATTGTTCATCAGCTTCGGCACCACGAAGGGATGCACCCGGTTCTTCTGTTCCTCGTAGACGGTGCGATAATTCTCGTCCCAGGTGTTCACGCCGCCCGCCGCCGTGCCCAAGACGACCCCGCTGCGCAAGCCCAGATCGCCGTCGAAGATCAGCCCCGACTGCTCGACCGCCTGTGCGGCCGCAAGCAGCGTGAACTGGGTGAACTTGTCGTAAAGCGAAATCTGCTGGCGGTTGAAGTAGCTCTCGGGGTTCCAGTTATGGACCTGCGCGCCGATCTTGATGGCGAGCCGCCCGACATCGCAGAAATCCAGTTGCGATATGCCGCAGCGCCCCTCGCGGAAGGCGGCGAAGGTCTGGGCGACGTCGTGGCCAAGCGCGTTGATCGTCCCGGCGCCGGTGATCACCACCCGCCGCTTGCCGCGCATGCCGGGATAGATCGCCTTGCCGATCATGGCGCGGGCCAGCGCGGCCGCCTTTTTCACCTTGCCGGATTTCTTCAGCTTCGGTGGTTTGTCGGCCTTGTCGCCCTTGGACTTCTTCGCCTTCATGCGGCGTTTTCCGCCACCAGCTTTTCGGCCGCCGCGACGATGGTGCCAAGCGTCGAGATGTCGAAATCCGATTTCTCAGGCTCATTGGCGTTGAACGGGATCTGGATGTCGAATTCTTCCTCGATCGCGAAAATCGTCTCGACCAGACCCAGGCTGTCTATGCCCAGTTCGGCCGGAGTCATGTCGTCATGCAGATCCGACGGGTCCATCAGCGCCTGTTCGGCGATGATGTTGATGATGCGTTGCTTGATTGTGTCTGACATTCGGGAACCTCCGTTCACGCCTTATCCATCAGTTTTGTAACGGCTTCCTGAAGCTTTGCGACCTGCGCGTAAAGTCTTGGCAGGCGGCGGATGTTCTTTTGGGCCTCGACATGGGTTTCCATCTTAACCGCCGGACTGCCAAGGATCACCCGGCCGGCCGGCGCGTTGGTGAAAATCTTGGTCGCACCGCCGGCGATGACGTCATCGCCGACGAAGATATTGTCGCTGACCCCGCATTGCCCGCCCAGCACCACCCGGTCACCGATCCGCGCCGATCCCGCGATGCCGACCTGTCCGCACAGCAGCGTATCGCGGCCGACCGTCACGTTGTGCCCGATATGGACAAGGTTATCCAGCTTGGTGCCCCGGCCGATCGAGGTCGCGCGGATGGTCCCGCGGTCGATGGCGCTGTTGGCGCCGATCTCGACATCATCGGCGATCTCCACCCCGCCAAGCGAGTGGATGCGGATCCAGCTTTGGCCGGTGGTGGAGCCGTCCCGCGCCCCCAGCGTCTCGCGGATTTCCTCGACGCCCGATTTCTCGGCGGTGACAAAGGAAAACCCGTCCGAGCCGATCACCGCGCCCGATTGCGCGATGAACCGCTGGCCGATGGTAACGCCATGGGCGATGCGCACGCCGGGGTGGATCAGTGCGTCGACGCCGATGCGGGTTCCGGCGCCGATGCTGACATGGCTGCCGATCCGCGCGCCGGCGCCGACCTCGACCCCCGGGCCGATGGTGGTGAACGGTCCGATGGCGTGGCCCGGGCCGATCTTGGCCGAAGGGTCGATGATCGCGGTCGGATGAATGCCGGGCACGACCGGCAATCCGGGGTCGAAGGTGCGGGTCAGCCCGGCCATGACAAGGCGGGGACGCGGGGCGATGATCACCGCGCGCAGCCCAAGCGCGCGCCAGTCGATATCTTCGGAAAGGATCGCGGCTTCCGCCCGCGACCCGACCAGCCTTTCGGCATAGGCCGGCTGCATCGCCAAAGCGATCTGGCCGGCTTCGGCCTTGCCGGGTTCCGCCGCGCCGGTGATGATCAGGTTCAGATCACCCTCGGCCCGCGCATTCAGCGCCTTGGCAAGGTCGCCGACCGTGACTTGCGTCGATTTGGACATTCCGCGTCTCGTCTGCCTTACATACAGGCAGCATCTAGTCGGTCGCGTCCGCCGTTTCCACCCCATCCAGCTGCCGGATCACCGGCAAAGGCTTCGCCGCCGCCTGCAACGCGGCGTAAATGCGCGCATCGCGCCCGTAAATATCGCTGAAATACTGGATCTGGCCGGCGTCGTTCGGGAAGGCGGTGAAATAGACCAGATGCACCGGCACCTCGGGTTCCAGATGCAGATAGGTCTCGCGCCCGGTCGCCAGCGCCTTGTTGAACATGGCCTCGGGGTTCGGGGTCTGCTTGGACAACAGGACCGCCGCCAGATCGCGGGGGTCGGCGACCCGGATGCAGCCATGCGAATAGGCCCGCACATTGTTGCCGAACAGCGATTTCGTCGGCGTGTCGTGCAGATAGATGTTCCACGGGTTCGGGAAGATGAACTTCACGATCCCCAGCGCATTGTCGTCGCTTGGCTTCTGGCGCATCCGATAGGGGAAATTCGAGGCCGTATAGCGGCCAAAGTCGATCTGCGAGCGGGGAATGACGCGGCCGCGCGAATCGACCACATCCAGTTGCGACACCGCGTTCCGGTTGGCCTGAAGGCGCGGCAGATATTCCTTGATGGTGATCGAGCGCGGCACGTTCCAGCGCGGGTTGACCACCACATATTCCATCATGTCCGAGAACTCCGGCGTGCGCCGGTCATCATCGGTCGAGCCGACGACGGTGCGGGTCTTGAACACCTCCTGGCCGTTCTCGATGATGCGGGCGTTGTACTCGGTCAGGTTCACCCAGACATAACGCTCGCCCAGATCAAGCCCGTTCATCCAGCGCATGCGTTCCATCGCGACAAGGATCGCGTTCAGATGCGGACCGGCGCCCGCCTTGCCGTTCAGCCGGTTGACGGTCTTGGGGCCGGCCACGCCATCCTCGGGAAGTCCGGCCTTTTTCTGATAGGCCATTACGGCAAGCGCCAGCCCCTGATCGAAGACATCGGGTTCGGGCACATCCGCCGCCAGACCAAGCGCCACCAGCCGCGCCCGCAGCGCCGCCACAGCGGGCCCTTGCATGCCGATCCGCCATGTCCCGGCCGGAACCTCGGGCAAATCGGCGGGCATGCCGCCATCGGTCATGCGGCGCATCGCGTCTTCCAGCGCCAGATAGCGCGAATCGGTCGGCACCAGTGCCGCCAGCGTCTGGCCGGGATCGGGGGCCGCCGCAAAATCGCTGAGCACATTGGCGACGTTCTTGCGCGGGACCGCGCGCTTGATGCCGCTGTCCACCGCGCCAGGGTTCAGGATCCCGGTCGAGACGTCCTGCACATAGGCGGCGAAGACCTGCGACAGCACCGTTTCCAGCCGCAGCCGGTCGGCGGAGGTCCGGGTTTCGGCGACCGCGCGCTTCAGCCGCGCGACGTCGTAACGGCTGACCGGCACCCCATGCGCGCCGGCCTTGGACAGCGCATCGAAAAGCGCCTCTTGCCGCGCCGTTGCCTCGGCCGAACCGCTCCAGATCATCTGGCGCCCGTTTTCGCCATAGAATCGGGCAACGCCGGGGTTGGCGGCGACGACGCCGGCCAGCGCGCGTTCCTCGGCCGTGAAATCCAGCCGGGGTGCGGGATAACCGGGCGCGGTCGTCGCCTCAGGGCCAGCAATTGCTGGGGTTACCAGCGAAAACGAGGTCACCGCCGCAGTCACAGCCCCGAGAAGTCGCGTGATCACCTGCACGCCGCGCGTGTTACCGCTCATTTGTCCATCACTCCTGCCCCGCCCCGGTCTGTCGCCGATTCGCGGTTGGTTCCAGTAGCCTTTGGGCGGCGCGCAAGCACAATCCCATTGGCCGGAATCCCGGGAAAACACCTGCATTTTCCGCAAAGACCCTTGCGTCAAAGCCACAGTATAGGCGGGTTTTCGCCGATGCGGGCGATTTTCTGCGCAGCATGAAACTAATCCATTCCGCAGCTCAACCTGTGGTGACATATTGTTAACCAGTTCGGGATAAACACCGAACACGCCGCATCGGGTGGCGACAAACAAAAGCAGGACAGGCGATCTGAAAATGACAAACAGCATCATCTCTCGTCGCGGGCTATTGGGCATTTTTGCGGCGACCGCCGTGGTGGCCGCACCCGTGGCCTCTAACGCATTCGGCATTCTGCGCGGCGCCGGCGATATCCGCCGTATCCGCATGTATTCGGGCCGCACCGGCGAAACGCTGGACACGGTCTATTGGGTTGAGGGCAAGTACATCCGCGACGCCCTGAACGAGATCAACGTGTTCATGCGCGACTGGCGCACGAACCAGGCCGTCGGCATCGACCCGCGGACCATCGACATCGCGGCCGCCAGCCACCGGCTGATGCAGACCAACGAACCTTACATGATGCTGTCGGGCTATCGCTCGCCCAAGACCAATGCGATGCTGCGCGCGCATTCCTCGGGCGTGGCGCGGAACTCGCTGCACATGCGCGGACAGGCCGCCGATCTGCGGCTGAAATCGCGCTCGGTCGCACAGATCTACAAGGCGGCTTCGTCGTGCAACGCCGGCGGTGTCGGCAAATACTCGCGTTCGAACTTTGTGCACATGGATTGCGGTCCGGTGCGCCGCTGGGGCGCATAAGCCCCCCACCCGCTTTTCGCGACCCGCGACGGTCCCGATGCCGCCGGTCGACCTGATGATCCCCCGTTGCTGTCCGGCGGGGGATTTCTTCATTCGCTGCGGCAGCACCCCCTGATCCGCCCCGATTTTGCACCGGCGACGCCGCCTCCGGCCGGCATCCGCCGGGCTTTCCCGTGTTGCTCAAACGCATTTCCGGGCGATTATCTTCTTACAAAGCACGGGCATACTGGAACATTTGATACAAATGGTGATTAATTTCCGGTGACACCCGGCCGAGTCGCCGCCTGTCAGCCAAATTCATTCACGATGATTGAGCATCTGCCGTGAACTTGCTGCTGAAAAAATTTCTGGAAGGCTTCATCTACACGGGTGATCTGACGGTCATCGACCATAACGGGCATCAGGATCGTTTCGGCGACGGCACCGGCGCCCCCGTCGTCGTGCGCCTGAACACCGCCGCGACCGAGCTTGCGCTGGCGATCGACCCCGAACTGCACCTGGGCGAGGCCTATATGGACGGGCGCGCCGATATTCTTTCCGGCGACATGTACGGCCTGCTGAAGCTGGTGTTCGAGAATTCCGGCCCGACCGTCGGCACCAAACCGTGGATGAAGGCGCTTGCCGTGGCGCGCAAGGGCGCGCGCCGGCTGCATCAGTTGAACACCTTGGCCCGGTCGCGACAGAACGTGCGCCGCCATTACGACCTGTCGGCGGATTTTTATCGCATCTTCCTTGACCCAGACATGCAATATTCCTGCGCCTACTTTCCGTCGCCCGGGATCACGCTCGATCAGGCGCAGCTTCTGAAAAAGCGCCATATCGCCGCCAAGCTGCTGATCCCCGAGGGCGCCTCGGTTCTGGATATAGGATGCGGCTGGGGCGGGCTCGGGGTCTATCTTGCCCGCATCGCCGGGGCGCGCGTGACCGGGGTCACCCTGTCCGAAGAACAGCTTGCCGTCGCCCAAAGACGGGCCGGGGATGAACGGAACCCGCCCGATTTCCGCTTTCAGGATTACCGCGACATCACCGGCACGTTCGACCGCATCGTTTCGGTCGGCATGTTCGAGCATGTCGGGGTCAGCCATTACCGGACCTATTTCAACAAGGCGGCGAAACTTCTGGATCGCGACGGCGTCATGCTGATGCACACCATCGGCCGCAGCGACAGTCCCGCCGCGACTAACCCCTTTATCCGCAAGTATATTTTCCCCGGTGGCTATCTGCCCTCGCTGTCCGAGATCATGGCGGCGATCGAGCCTTCGGGCCTTGGCGTCACCGATGTCGAGGTTCTGCGCCTGCATTATGCCGACACGTTGGCCGCCTGGCGGGCGCGTTTCATGGCGCGACGCGCCGAGGCCAAGGCGCTTTACGACGAATCCTTCTGCCGCATGTGGGAGTTCTATCTGGCCGCCTCCGAGGCCGGTTTCCGCTGGCAGAACATCGTCGTCTATCAGGTCCAGCTTTCCCATCGCCAGAACGCCGTGCCGCTGACCCGCGACTATATCGTCCCCGAAGAGGCGCGTCTGGCGCAGGCGGAACGGGATCGTGGCTTGCCCGGACCCGCATGGCCGGATAGTCAGCAACCTGCCGCCCGGTCGCTTTCCGCCTGAACGCCCCGCCGTATTCAAGGAACTGCCCATGGCCCCGCCGTTTGACGTACCGCTCTGGCGGAGATTTCTGGTGTTCCTGCTGCCCTTGATGGCGCAGAACATCCTTCAGTCGCTGTCGATCACCATCAACAACATCTTCGTGGGCCGGATATTGGGGGTCGAGGCGCTGGCTGCGGCCTCGGTCTTTTTTCCGGTCGCGTTCTTCTTCATCGCCTTCCTGATCGGGCTGTCCGCCGGCGCCAGCGTCCTGATCGGACAGGCATATGGCGCGAAAAAGCCGGATCTGGTCAAGCGGATCACCGGCACCACGCTGACCGTGGCGCTGATCGGCGGCATCATCATCGGCGGCATCGGCGCGATCCTCGCGCCGCGCATCATGGCGCTGCTGGGCACGCCGGCCGAAATTCTGCCGCAAGCCTCGGAATTCGCGCGCGCCAACTTTGCGATGATGCCGTTCATCTTCCTGTTCCTTGTCGGCTCGTCGCTGCTCCGCGGGGTCGGCGATACGGTCAGGCCGCTGATGACACAGGCGGTCGCCACCTGCATATCGGCCGCGCTGACCCCGGTGATGATCCTGTGGCTGGGTCTGGGCGTCAAAAGCGCCACGCTGGCGCAAGGCATCGCCTATGCGGTGTCTACGGTCGGCCTTGGGTTCTGGCTGCGGCGGATCGGCCATCAGATGGCGCCGGATCAGGCCCTGTTCGAGCATCTGAAGCCCGACTGGCATCTTTTGAAAACCGTCTTGCGGGTCGGTCTGCCGACCGGGGTGCAGGTTGTCGTCGGCTCGCTTTCGGCGCTGGTGATCGTCGGGCTGATCAACGGTTTCGGCTATCAGGCCGCCGCCGCATATGGCGCGGTCAGTCAGGTGCAAAGCTATGTCCAGTTTCCCGCTCTGTCGATCGCCATCGCCGCCAGCATCTTCGGCGCCCAGATGATAGGATCCGGACGCGCCGACCGGCTGGACGAGGTGCTGCGCACCGCAATGATGATGAACCTCGTGCTGACCGGCACGCTGGTCGGGCTGGTCTATCTGTTCTCGGGCTTCGTGGTCGGGCTTTTCATCACCGATCAGCAGGTCGTCGACACCGCGCAGCATCTTTTGCATATCATCACCTGGGCCTCGCTGATGTTCGGGGCCGGCACGATCTTTTCGGGGATCATGCGCGCCTCGGGGACGGTCTGGATACCGATGTGCATCGGGATCTTCTGCGTCATGGGAATCGAGCTGCCGACGGCGACGATCCTGTCGCGGGTGCTGGGGCTTGAAGGGATCTGGTGGGGCTATGTCGCCAGTTTCGGGGCGATGATGTGCCTTCAGGGTCTGTTCTACTTTGCGGTCTGGCGCAAGAAAACCGTGCATGCACTGGTCTGAACGGCATCGCTTGTCATCACATGGGAAATCGTCCTAGGCTCACGCCAGTGTGAATGTCATTCGCAAAGGAGTTTCTGATGACCTTTTCGTTCCGCCCCATTCTTGCGCTGGCCGCCGTGCTCGGCATCACAGCCGGAGCCGCCGGCGCGCAAGACATGAGCTTTTTCCGCATCGGGACCGGGGGCACCGCCGGGACCTATTACCCGATCGGCGGCCTTCTGGCGAACGCGATCTCGTCCCCACCCGGCTCGCGCCCCTGCGAGGATGGCGGTTCCTGCGGCGTTCCGGGGCTGGTGGCCTCGGCGCTTGCCTCGAACGGCTCGGTCGCCAACGTGAACGCGATCGAGGGCGGCACGCTGGAATCCGGTTTCGTACAGGCCGACGTCGCCGCATGGGCCCAGACCGGCACCGGCATCTGGGAAGGCAAGCCCCCGGCGGAAAAGCTGCGCGCGATCGCCAACCTTTACCCCGAATCGATTCACCTGGTCGCCTCGAAGAACTCGGGCATCACCTCGGTCGCGGATCTGAAGGGCAAGCGCGTGTCGCTGGATGAGCCCGGCTCGGGCACGCTGGTCGACGCCCAGATCATCCTTGCCGCCGCAGGACTGTCCGAAAAAGACATCTCGCCCGAATATCTGAAACCCGATCAGGCGGCCGACCGGATGCGCGACGGCGCGATGGACGCGTTCTTCTTTGTCGGCGGCTTCCCGGCCGGTGCGATCGCCGAACTGGCCAGCGGCCATGACATCACGCTGGTCCCGCTGGATGGCGACGTGGCCAAGAAGGTGACCGACGAATACAAGTTCTTCGCCACCGACATGGTCCCCGCCGGCACCTATGAGGGCGTGGATGTCGACGTGCCGACGCTGGCCGTGGGCGCGGAATGGATCACCTCGGCCGACCAGCCGGAAGAGCTGATCTATGGCATCACCAAGGCGCTGTGGAACGACAATACCCGCAAGCAGCTTGACGCCGGCCACGCCAAGGGCAAGGCGATCGTCAAGGAAAAGGCGCTGGACGGGATCGGCATTCCGCTGCATCCCGGCGCCGAAAAATTCTATAAGGAAGCCGGCCTGCTGAAGTAAGGCCGCTGTGATCGGGCGGGACGGGCCAGCGCCCGGCCCGCCCTTTTTCCCCTCGGAACAGCCGTTATGGCCGCGCATTCGGCGCCCCGCCACGGCTTCTAGCGCAGGACCTGTCATGACCAACACACCGCAACCCGATCCGCTTTATCCGGACCCGGACGAAAGAATGTCGGCGGACGAACTGCAGCAGATCGAGGAGAAATTCGACCCCGAGATGCGGTTCCGGCAGCTTCTGCCGCCGGTTGGCGTGCTGGTCGGCGCGGTTCTGTTCCTGCTGTCCTGCTATCATTATTACACCGCCGGCTTCGGCATCCCGCAGGCGACGATCCACCGCGGATTTCATCTGTCGGTGACACTTTTCGCAGTTTTCATCATGTTCGCCGCGTTTTCGCGCCGGACCCCCACCCCGCCGCCGTTGGGGGTTCTGGGCATTCCGATCACCGATTGGGTGCTGGCGATACTGGGGGTGATTTCGGCGCTTTACGTGCCGTGGATCTATAGCGAACTCGCCTTCCGCGTCGGCAACCCGCTGCCCATCGACATTGCCATGGGCACGATCCTGATCGTGGTTCTGCTGGAAGCCGTGCGCCGCTCGATGGGCTGGCCGCTGCCGGTGATCGCGATCATCTTCATCGCCTACGCCTATTTCGGGCGCTATATGCCCGGCGTTCTGGTGCATCCGGGCGCAAGCTGGTCGAACATCGTCAACCATCTGTACCTGACCAGTCAGGGGATCTACGGCACCGCGCTTGGCGTGATCGCGACCTATGTCTTTCACTTCGTGCTGTTCGGGGTGATGGCCACGCGGATCGGGCTTGGCCAGTTGTTCATCGACGTGGCCGCCGCCGCCGCTGGACGCTATGCGGGTGGCCCGGCAAAGGTGTCGGTCGTGTCCTCGGCGCTGCTGGGCTCGATCTCGGGGTCGTCCATCGCGAACACCGTGACGACCGGCGCCTTGACCATCCCGGCGATGATCCGCGTCGGCTATCCGCGCCATTTCGCCGCAGCAGTCGAGGCCGCCGCCTCGACCGGTGGCCAGATCACGCCTCCGGTCATGGGCGCCGTGGCGTTCCTGATGATCGAATATCTGGGCGTGCCGCTGACCACGATCCTGACCGCCGCGCTGGTCCCGGCCTTCATGCATTTCTTCGGCGTGCTGGTGCAGGTCCATCTGGAGGCCCGTCGGCTTGGCCTGCGCGGGCTGCATCGCGACGAATTGCCGAATGTCTGGAAGGTCCTGCGCGAGGGCTGGCTGTCGGTCCTGCCGCTGATCATTCTGGTCGCGATCCTGGTCTCGGGTCGGACGCCGTTCGCAGCCGCCTTCTGGTCGATCACCGCCTGCATCGTGGTGCTGATCCTGCAACAGCTTCGCGCCCATGGCCTGATCGCAGGGCTGCGCGGCGCCGCCGAAGGCGTGATCGAGGGCTTTATCGCCGGCGCCAAACAGTCACTTTCGGTGACCGCCGCCGCTGCGTTGGTCGGCGTGGTCATCGGCGTAGTGACGCTGACCGGCGTCGGTTTCCGCATCGCCTATATGGTCACCGGCGTGGCCGCCGGCTGGGCGGCCGAGGTGTCGCAATGGCTGTCGGTCCTGCCCTTCGAGATCATGACCGTTCAGGGGCTGACGTTGCTGTTCACCCTGATCCTGACCGCGATCGTCTGCATCCTGATGGGCTGCGGCATCCCGACCACGGCGAATTACATCATCATGGTCGCGGTGGCTGCCCCGATCCTTGGCCTTCTGGGGGTCGAGCAGTTGGTGGCGCATTACTTCGTCTTTTACTACGGCGTTCTGGCCGATGTGACGCCGCCGGTGGCGATGGCGGCCTATGCGGCCGCGGGCATCGCCGGGGCTAACGCCTTCAACGCCGGGAACACCGCCTTCCGACTGTCGATGGGCAAGGCGCTGGTGCCTTTCGTCTTTGTGTTCTCGCCCTCGCTTCTTCTGGTGACGCAAGGCTTCACCTGGCCCAATTTCATCCTTGCGTTCACCGGCGCGGTGCTGGGCATCTTCACCCTTTCCGCCGCGATCACCGGCTATCTTTTCGCACCGCTCTGGCGCATCGAACGGGCGGTCATGGTGATCGCCGCCGCGCTTCTCGTGGCGCCGAACCTGTGGGCCACGCTGATCGGTATCGCGATGGTGGCGCCGACGGTTCTGCGGCAGCTTATGGTCAGCCGCGCGGCCCCCGCATGAGGGCTTTTCAACGCCCGGAACCGCATCTAACATTCTCGTTACGAATAGGGAGGAAATAATGAACAAACTGGTTCGCGGCGGCTTTGCCGCCATCGTCGCGCTTGGGCTGGCGCTGCCGGCCTTCGCGCAGGACATCACGATCAAGTTCAGCCATGTCGTCGCGCCGGACACGCCCAAGGGCAAAGGTGCCGAGAAATTCAAGGAACTGGCCGAGAAATACACCGAAGGCAAGGTGAAGGTCGAAATCTATCCCAACAGCCAGCTTTACAAGGACAAGGAAGAGCTTGAGGCGCTGCAACTCGGTTCGGTCCAGATGCTGGCGCCGTCGCTGGCCAAATTCGGCCCGCTGGGCGCGCAGCAGTTCGAGCTGTTCGACCTGCCGATGCTGTTCGACGGCCGCGAGCAGTTGCGCAAGATCACCGAAGGCCCGATCGGTCAGGAAATGCTGGGACTGCTGGAGGACAAGGGCATCAAGGGCCTCGCCTTCTGGGACAACGGCTTCAAGATCATGTCGGCGAACTCGCCGCTGATCAATACCGATGATTTTCTGGGTCTGAAGATGCGCATCCAGTCCTCGAAAATCCTCGAGGCGCAGATGGAGGCGCTTGGCGCGGTGCCGCAGGTCATGGCCTTCTCGGAGGTCTATCAGGGGTTGCAGACCGGCGTTGTCGACGGGACCGAAAACCCGCCCTCGAACATGTACACCCAGAAGATGAACGAGGTGCAGAAGAACGCCACGATCTCGAACCACGGCTATCTGGGCTATGCGGTGATCGTGAACAAGAAATTCTGGGACGGTCTGCCCGACGACGTGCGCGGCCAGCTTGAAAAAGCCATGGCCGAGGCGACCGAATATGCCAATGGCATCGCCGAGGAAGAAAACAGCAAGGCGCTGCAGGCGATGAAGGACGCGGGCACGACCGAGTTCCACGAAATGACCGATGACGAGCGTGCGGAATGGGCCGAAGTGCTTAACCCGGTACACAAGCAGATGGCCGGCCGGATCGGTGAAGATCTGGTCAAGCGCGTCTATGAGACGCTGGGCAAAACCTACTGACGACATATCCGGGGGCGCGGTCCGGCCGCGCCCTCCCTCAACATTCCGGGGTTTGCCATGCTCCTGCGCATCCTCGACCGCTTCGAAGAAATCCTGATCTCGGTCCTGATGGCCGTCGCGGTCGTGCTGATCTTCGTCGCCGTCGTTCACCGCTTTTCCATCGGCTTTGCCGCTGATCTGGTCGGCTGGGCCCGCGCCAACGACATGCCCGGGCTGCAAAGTTTCGCCCGGTCCGCGTTCAAGGCGATCAACTCGATCAAGCTGACCTGGGCGCAGGAGGCCTGTATCTACCTGTTCGTCTGGATGGCCAAGTTCGGCGCGGCTTACGGCGTGCGCATCGGCATCCATGTCGGCGTGGATATTCTGGCCGAGCGGCTGCAAGGCACCGCCCAGAAGGTCGTGACCACCATCGCCATGTCCGGCGGCATCCTGTTCACCTTCATCGTGGCATGGATCGGCGCCGATTTCGTCGCCCATGTCTACCGGGGCGGACAGACCTCGCCGGATCTGGAGATCAAGATGTGGATCGTCTATCTCGCCGTGCCGCTGGGTTCGGCGCTGATGTGTTTCCGCTTCATTCAGGCGCTGTGGATCTATCTGCGAACCGGCGAGGTCGCGCATCATGATCTGGGCGCCGTCGACGGCATCGAGGAAGAGGCCGAAACGGCGGCGGAGGGCAAGGCATGACCGCGCTGATCATCTTTCTGATCCTCGCCGCGCTTCTGATCACCGGCATGCCGGTGTCCATTGCGCTGGGTCTGACGGTCTTTGCCTTCCTGTTCGGGTTCACCGATATCCCGCTGGACAGCATCGCGCTGAAACTGTTCACCGGCATCGAAAAATTCGAGATCATGGCGATCCCGTTCTTCATCCTCGCCGGGAATTTCCTGACCCATGGCGGCGTGGCCAGGCGCATGATCCGCTTTGCCTCGGCCATGGTCGGGCATTGGTATGGCGGTATGGGTCTGGCGGCGGTATTCGCCTGTGCGCTCTTCGCCGCGATCTCGGGCTCGTCGCCCGCGACCGTGATGGCCGTCGGCTCGATCCTTATCCCGGCCATGGTCAAGCAGGGCTATCCGCCGCAGTTCGGCGTCGGCTCGATCGTCGCGGCGGGCGGCCTTGGCATCCTGATCCCGCCCTCGATCGTCATGGTCATGTATTCGGTGGCGACCTCGGGCATGGTGGTGACCGGCCCGAACGGCGAAAATGTGCTGTCGGCCTCGATCGGGACGCTGTTCATGGCCGGCGTCATCCCCGGGATCATGCTGGCCACGATGCTGGGCGGCACGACGGTGTGGCGCGCCTACAAGAACAACTATCCGCGCATGAACCGCGCCTCGTGGGGCGAGCGGTGGGAGGCTTTCAGACAATCCGTCTGGGGTCTGATGCTGATCGTCATCATCATGGGCGGTATCTATGGCGGCATCTTCACCCCGACCGAGGCCGCCGCCGTCAGTGCCGTCTATGCCTTCGTCATCGCGGTCTGGGTCTACAAGGACATCACGCTGCGCGATGTGCCGCGGGTGCTTTTGTCCTCGGCGGCGATGTCGGCGATGCTGCTTTATATCATCACCAATGCCGTCATGTTCGCGTTCATCCTGACCAGCGAGCAGATCCCGCAGGCGTTGTCGGCGTGGATCGTGGATCTGGGGTTCGGCAAGATCGGCTTTCTGCTGATCGTCAACATCATGCTGCTGATGATCGGCATGGTGATGGAGCCCTCGGCGATCGTGCTGATCATGGCCCCGATCCTCTATCCGGTCGCGGTCAAGCTGGGCGTCGATCCGGTCCATTTCGGCATCATGATGGTGGTCAATATGGAGATCGGGTTATGCACCCCGCCTGTCGGGCTGAACCTTTATGTCGGCTCGGCCATCTCGCGGCTGGGTCTGACCGAGGTCAGCAAGGCGGCGCTGCCGTGGCTGGTCACGGCGCTGATCTTCCTGATGCTGATCACCTATATTCCCGAAATCACGCTGTGGCTGCCGCGTATGCTGGGGATGAGCTAGGTCCGGCCGCAAGTTGATCGGATGACGGGCTGGCATTCGCCGGCCCGTTTTCATCTCGGCCTCCCCGCCTTGTCGAAATTGCCGGTCTGTGGCATATAGCCGCAGACCCGCCGGGCGCGGCCAACGCTGCGCGGTCGGGATTCCAATTTTCCAGACGGGTTTATCATGCCGCGCTCCATCATCCGTATGGCCTTGATTCTGGGCCTTTTGTCCGCCGTTGGCCCGTTTGCCATCGACATGTACCTGCCCGCGCTTCCGCGGGTGGCGCAGGATCTTGGCGTGACCGAGCGGACCGCGCAACTGACCCTGACCGCCTATTTCATCGCCTTCGGTCTGGCGCAGTTGATCTATGGCCCGATGGCCGATGCCGTCGGGCGCCGGGTTCCGATGATGATCGGGGTGTCGATCTTCCTGCTGGCCTCGGTCGGGGCGACCTTCGCGCCCGACATGGGCACGCTGATCGCCGCCCGCGCCATGCAGGGCTTTGGCGCCGCCACGCTGATGGTGGTGCCGCGCGCCGTGATCCGCGATGTCGCGACCGGGCCCGAGGGCGCGCGGATGATGGCCGCGATCATGATCGTGATCTCGATCTCGCCGATGCTGGCCCCTCTGGCCGGTTCGGCGGTGCTGGCGCTGGCCGAATGGCGCTGGATATTCGGGGCGCTGGCGGTGGCCTCGCTGATCAGCCTGAGCCTGATCATCTTCGTGCTGCCCGAGACGCTGCATCCCGAATACCGGCAAAAGGTGAACCTTTCCGCCATGCGTCGCGGTGCGTCCACGCTGCTGGGGGACCGGCATTTCATGGGGCTGACCTTTATCGGCGGTTTCGGCATGGCAAGCTTTTTCGTCTTTCTCGCCGGCGCGCCCTTTGTCTACACCCAGCAATTCGGCCTGTCGCCGACCGGGTTTTCGATTGCCTTCGCGGTGAATGCGATCGGGTTTTTCACCGCCTCGCAATTCGCCGGCCCGGTCGCCGCGCGCTGGGGGATGGAGCGGGTGATTTCGCTGGCGGTCACCGGCTTCACCACCGCGACGCTGGTGCTGGCGGCGCTGACGTGGATGGGTTTCGACAGCCTGCCGGTGGTGATGGCGGGGCTGCTGGTCGGCAACGCCTTTCTGGGGCTGGTGATGCCGACGACCATGGTCATGGCGCTTGACCCGCATCCGCAGATCGCGGGGCTTGCCTCATCGCTTGGCGGCACGCTTCAGATGCTGACCGGCGGTGCGATGATCACGATCGCCGGGCTGCTGTTCGACCGATCGGCGGCGGGCATGGTCACGGCCATCGCGACCTGCGGCGTGCTGGCATGGCTGACCGCATTCATCGCGTTGCCGCGGTTGCGCCTGCGCGGATCGCGTATCGGCGACAGGACCTGACCCCGCTTATTCCCGCCCGCGCGCGTCGGCACCGGCACGCGGTCAGATGTTGATCTGCTGGCCCAGCTCAACCACGCGGTTGGTGGGCAGCCGGTAAAAATTCGTCGGTTCGGACGAGGATCGGTAGAGGCTGGCATAGATACGCCCCGCCCAGACCGGCATCATCGCCCCCCGCCCGACCCGCAAAGATCGTCGGTTCAGGAAATAGCTGGTGTTCATGATGTCGAACTTCTGGCCATAGCGTTTGCCCTCGGCCAGCGCCCGGGGCACGTTTGGCTGCTCCATATAGCCGAACCGGCACCAAGCGCGCCAGAAACCGGGCGCGATCTCTTCCATCTTCAGGCGCTGGTCGTCGGGCACCCGGGGGGTGTTCGCCACCGCGACACGGGCGATCACGTTGCGTTCGTGCAGGACGCGATTGTGCTTGAGGTTATGGATGAAGGCCGGCGGCGCCGTATCGGTGTCGGCGGTCAGGAACACCGCCGTCCCCGGCACGATGACCGGCGGTTTCGCGGCCAGTTTCTCGGCCAGCATTTTCAGCGGCACCGCCTGTTGGCCCAGACGCTCGCGAATCCGGGCCGAGCCCAGCACCCAGATCACCATCATGGTGACGTTGAGGGCGGCGAACATCACCGGGATATAGCCGCCATCGGCCAGCTTCATCAGGTTCGCATAGAAGAATATGCTCTCGATGCCGAGGATCGGCAGCATGATCGCCAGAACCACCGGCAGCGGCCATTTCCACGCCTTGTAGAACACGATGATCGCAAGGCACGAGGTGATCACCATGTCGCCGGTCACCGCGATGCCATAGGCACTGGCCAGCCGCGCCGAGGAACCGAAGGTCAGCACCAGCAGGCAAACCCCGATCATCAGGATCGTGTTGACCCGGGGCAGATAGATCTGACCCTGCTGGGTGTCCGAGGTGTGCAGAATCTCCAGCCGGGGCACCAGACCCATCTGCACGGCCTGTTGCGCGACCGAGAATGCGCCCGAGATCACCGCCTGGCTGGCGATGACCGTCGCCACCGTCGCCAGAAGGATCAGCGGCAGCATGAGCCATTCGGGCGCCATCAGAAAGAACGGATCGCGCGCCGCCTCGGGCGATGCCAGAACCAGCGCGCCCTGCCCCAGATAGCTCAGCGTCAATGCCGGCCAGACGATCGAACTCCACGCGATACGCACCGGCGCGCGCCCGAAATGGCCCATGTCGGCATAAAGCGCCTCGGCGCCGGTGACGGCCAGAAATACCGAGCCCAGTACCGGAAGCGAGCCGAAACCGTTGTGAATAAGGAAATCCGCCGCACGCAGCGGATTAAGCGCCTGAATGATCCGCGCATCGTCGAAGAGATGCAGGAGCCCCATCGCCGCCATCGTCAGGAACCAGACCAGCATCACCGGGCCGAAGAACCGCGACACGCGGCCGGTGCCGGACCGCTGGACCGCGAACAGCGCCACGACGATGACCAGCGTCACCGGAACCACCCATTTTTCAAACCCCGGTATGACCAGCGTCAGCCCCTCGACCGCCGACAGGACCGAGATCGCCGGCGTGATCATCGAATCGCCGAAGAACAGCGACACGCCGACGATGCCAAGGAACAGAAACAGCCATGACTGCCCATTGATCGCCTCTTGCGCCTTGGCGACCAGCGACAGGGTCCCGCCCTCGCCGTTGTTGTCGGCGCGCAGGATCAGGATGACGTATTTGATGGTCACGATCAGGACCACGGTCCAGATCAGAAGCGAGACGATCCCGATCACCGCCTGCTCGGGCAGCCCCTCCTCGCGGGCATGCGCCAGTGATTCCCGCAGCGCGTAAAGCGGCGAGGTACCGATGTCGCCGTAAACCACGCCGAGACAGCCCAGAACCAGCGCGGCGCTGGGTTTGGACATCCGGCCATGGGGCCCGCGTTCCTGTTGCTCGGACGATTCGACGGCGTCGGCATCGGCGTCAGGGGTGCCGGCACCGTCTTGAGAACTGGACATGATTTCTCCGGGAATGGGGCTTTTTGCGGGGCGATCTTGCCTGCGGGGGGATGGTCAAACCCGACCTGAACCTTTGTTGCTCGCTGGCAATTTAAGGTGCCAGCAGCCGACGGTAAAGGCCCTCAAGGAAAACGCCGGCTTCGGCATAGGGGTCGTCGTGGCCCGGTCCCAGCACGGCGGTCACCTGCGCGTTGAAATCGGCATAATGCTGGGTCAGCGCCCAGATCGAGAAAATCAGGTGATGCGGATCGACCTGCGCAAGCCGCCCCTGATCCATCCAGCGGCGGATGATCCGCACCTGATCGTCGACCAGAGGCTTCAACTGCCCCTGAAGAATCGGGTTCAGACGCGGGGCGCCCTGCAATATCTCGGCCGCGAAAAGCCGGCTTTCATCGGGATGCTCGCGCGAGAGCTTCAGCTTGATGCGGACATATTTCAGCATTTCCTCGACCGGATCACCGCCATGGTCCAACTGCCGCAACGGCTCCAGCCACAGATCCAGAAGCCGCCGCAGCAGCGCCTCATAGATCGCCTCTTTGCCGGCGAAATAGTAAAGCACATTGGGTTTCGACAGCCCGGCCGCCTGCGCGATCCGGTCGATCGTCGCGCCGCCATAGCCGAGTGCGGCGAAAACCGGCAGCGCGCCATCCAGTATGCGGTCGCGGTTCAGGCGCTGGATCCGGGTGCCCGGCGGATCGCCCGCCTGGGGCCCCGCCTGGGTCTCTGACACATCGGAGCTTGCGTCGGATTGTTTCAAATCTGGGCACCCTCTGATTGTCCGGTGACGTCGACCGTCTGGCGGTGGCCCGACCATGGCTGCCAGAGTGCGATACTCCGACAGGCGCTTGACTGGCCCTTGGCCCGTGCTAGCCTTCCGTTGACCATTCAGTCAAGAATCCGATCGGCAAGACGATCGGCAGGGAGAGAGAACCATGGCACTCGATCGCAAGCTGGCGCCCAACGACCTTCGGGCATTCTGGATGCCTTTCACCGCCAACCGCCAGTTCAAGTCCGCGCCCCGCATGCTCGTCGCCGCCAAGGACATGTATTACACCAGCGCCGACGGCCGGCAGGTACTGGACGTAACCGCCGGGCTGTGGTGCTGCAACGCCGGTCATTGCCGCCCCAAGATCACCGAGGCGATCCAGCAGCAGGCGGCCGAGATGGATTATGCGCCCGCTTTCCAGATGGGCCACCCCGCCGCGTTCGAGCTTGCGAACCGGTTGGTCGACATCGCCCCCGACGGGATGGATCATGTGTTCTTCACCAACTCGGGTTCCGAGTCGGTCGATACCGCGCTGAAGATCGCCATCGCCTATCACCGTGCCCGGGGCGAAGGCACCCGCACCCGGCTGATCGGGCGCGAACGCGGCTATCACGGCGTCGGCTTCGGCGGCATCTCGGTCGGCGGGATCGTCAACAACCGCAAGTTCTTCGGTAGCCTGCTGAACGGCGTCGACCACCTGCCCCACACCCATCTGCCCGAAAACGCCATGACCAAGGGCCAGCCCGAACATGGCGCGAACCTTGCCGATGAGCTTGAGCGGATCGTGGCGCTGCACGGGGCCGAAACCATCGCGGCGGTGATCGTCGAGCCGATGGCGGGCTCGACCGGGGTGCTGCTGCCGCCGAAAGGGTATCTGGAGAAGCTGCGGGCGATCACCAAGAAACACGGTATCCTGCTGATCTTCGACGAGGTGATCACCGGCTTTGGCCGCCTTGGCAGCGCCTTCGCCGCCCAGCATTTCGGCGTGACCCCCGACATGATGACCACGGCGAAGGGCCTGACCAACGGCGTCATCCCGATGGGCGCGGTGCTGGCCACCGCCGAGATCCATGATGCGTTCATGTCCGGGCCCCCGAACGTGATCGAACTGTTCCATGGCTATACCTATTCCGGCAACCCGATCGCCAGCGCCGCCGGCATCGCCACCCTTGCAACCTACCGCGAGGAAGGGCTGTTCGAACGCGCGGCCGAGCTCGCGCCCTATTGGGAACAGGCGATCCACAGCCTGAAGGACCATCCCCATGTCATCGACATCCGCAATATGGGGCTGATCGGCGCGGTCGAGCTGGAACCGATCGAGGGCCAGCCGACCAAGCGCGCCTTCGACATCTTCGTGAAAGCCTTCGAGGCCGGGATCATGATCCGCACCACCGGCGACATCATCGCCATGTCGCCGCCGCTGATCATCAGCAAGGCGCAGATCGACGATTTGATCGGCAAGCTGGGCGACGTGCTGAAGGCCGCGGCCTGATGCCGGATGCGGCGCCCCCTGCCCGGCCTCAGGCGGCCGCCACGGTGCAGATGGACGACGCAAGGCTGCGCGCGACGCGCTATGACTTCGCCCCCGGGGCCGAAACCGGCTGGCATGTGCACGGCATGGAATATGTCGTGGTGACGCTGACCGACTGCGATTTCCTGCTGGAGCTTCCGGGCGGCGAACAAAGGCGCAGCCTGGTTCCCGCCGGGACCACCTATAGCCGCCCGAAAGGCACCGAACATAACGTGGTGAACGGCGGCGACCGCCACATGGCCTTTGTCGAGATCGAGTTGAAATAGCACCCATTCGCCGAACCTCGCGCCAAGACGGGGCGGCCAGACAGGAAGGAAACCGAATGACCGAGCCATTGGACGCCGCCCCCGCCGCGAACATGCGGATCGACCCGGACCGGCTGTGGGACAGCCTGATGGAGATGGCGAAGATCGGCCCGGGCGTGGCGGGCGGCAACAACCGCCAGACCCTGACCGACGCCGACGCCGAAGGCCGCCGCCTGTTCCAGTCGTGGTGCGAGGAGGCCGGCATGACCATGTCGGTCGACCGCATGGGCAATATGTTCATGCGCCATGAGGGCACCGATCCCGAGGCCGATCCGGTCTATATCGGCAGCCATCTCGATACCCAGCCCACGGGCGGCAAATATGACGGCGTGCTGGGGGTGCTGTCGGGGCTGGAGGTGATACGCTCGATCCGCGACATGGGTCTGAAGACCCGCCGGCCCATCGTGGTGGTGAACTGGACGAATGAGGAAGGCACCCGTTTCGCCCCCGCCATGCTGGCCTCGGGCGTCTATGCGGGCGTTCATGACGAGGATTTCGCCAACAGCCGCGAGGATGCCGAGGGCAAGCGTTTCGGCGATGAGCTGGACCGCATCGGCTGGCGCGGCACCGAGGATGTCGGCAGCCGTCCCATGCACGCCATGTTCGAATATCACATCGAACAGGGTCCGATTCTGGAAGCCGAGGGCAAGCAGATCGGCGTCGTCACTCATGGTCAGGGTCTGTGGTGGTTGCAGGTGACCCTGACCGGGAAAGAGGCGCATACGGGCAGCACGCCGATGAACATGCGGGTGAATGCGGGCCTCGGCATGGCGCGGATCATTGAGGCGGTGCACCGGATCGCCATGGATCATCAGCCCGATGCCGTGGGCGCGGTCGGTCAGGCGAATGTCTGGCCGAACTCGCGCAACGTGATCCCCGGCAAGGCGGTTTTCACCATCGACTTCCGCTCACCCGATCTTGCAAAGCTGAATGCCATGCGCGCCCGTTTGGAGGCAGAGGCACCGCAGATCGCCGCCGATCTGGGCCTCGGCATCGAGATCGAGCCGGTCGGCCATTTCGATCCGGTCACCTTCGACGAGGGGCTGGTCGGCGTGGTGCGAAACGCCGCCGAGCATCTGGGCTATTCCCATATGAACATCGTCTCGGGCGCGGGGCACGATGCCTGCTGGATCAACCGCGTGGCGCCGACCGTGATGATCATGTGCCCCTGCGTGGACGGGCTGAGCCATAACGAGGCCGAGGACATCAGCCCAGAATGGGCGAGTGCCGGGGCGGATGTGCTGCTGCATTCGGTGTTGGAAGCGGCGGAGGTGGTGCGTTAGGCGCCGGGTTTCGACGGGGGCTCTGCCCCCGAGCCCCCGGGATATTTGGGGCAAGAAAGAAGGGCAAGACATGACCACGATCAGCAAAAATGGAAACAATGCCGCAGCAGTTGCGATCGGCAGAGTCTCCATCGTTGGGACGAAAGGTTCGCAGGGGGCGATGCGGACTTCCGCATGCGGTGTCGGGTTGTGGCACTCGACGGCAAAAGTGATGGAGACTTCGCGGTGAGTGAGCCCCCCAAAATTATCCTCGATGGCGGCGCCATCCCCTCGTGGCAGGCGTTCCACGACGCCTTCGCCACCAAACTCGGCTTCCCCGCGTTCTACGGCCGAAACATGGATGCCTGGATCGACTGCATGAGTTCGCTTGGCGATGCGGATGCGGGGCTTACCTCGGTTCATCTCGCGCCGGGCGAGGTGCTGACGATCCGGGTCACGGGTCAGAAGGCCCTGCAGGACCGGCATCCCGATATCTGGGCGGGACTCGTGGACGGCGCGGCTTTCGTCAACTGGCGCGCCATCGAATCCGGCAAGCGCGCGCTGATCGCGCTGGCATGTCACGACTAGGGACGGACACATGACCACAGTCATCAAGAACGGAACCATCGTCACCGCCGATCTGACCTACAAGGCGGATGTGCTGATCGAGGATGGCAAGATCTCGGCCATTGGCGAGAACCTGTCGGGCGACACCGTGCTGGACGCGACCGGCTGCTATGTCATACCGGGCGGGATCGACCCGCATACGCATCTGGAAATGCCCTTCATGGGCACCTATTCCGCCGATGATTTCGAAAGCGGCACCCGCGCGGCGCTGGCGGGCGGGACCACGATGGTGGTCGATTTCGCGCTGCCCTCGCCGCAGCAGGGGCTGCTGGATGCGCTGCAGATGTGGGACAACAAGGTCGGCCGCGCGCATTGCGATTTCAGCTATCACATGGCGATCACCTGGTGGGGCGAGCAGGTCTTCAATGAGATGGAGGAGGTGGTGAAGCGCGGCATCACCAGCTTCAAGCATTTCATGGCCTATAAGGGCGCCTTGATGGTGAACGATGACGAGTTGTTCGCCAGCTTCCGCCGGGTGGGCGATCTGGGCGGGATCGCGCTGGTTCATGCCGAAAACGGCGATGTCGTGGCCGAGCTTTCGGCGCGCCTCTTGGCCGAGGGCAATACCGGGCCGGAGGCGCACGCCTATTCTCGCCCGCCGCAGGTCGAGGGCGAGGCGACGAACCGCGCCATCATGGTGGCCGACATGGCGGGCGTGCCGCTTTATGTCGTCCACACCTCTTGCGAGGACAGCCACGAGGCCATCCGGCGGGCGCGGGCGCAGGGGAAGCGCGTCTGGGGCGAGCCGCTGATCCAGCATCTGACGCTGGACGAAAGCGAATATTTCAACCCCGACTGGGACCATGCGGCGCGCCGCGTCATGTCGCCGCCCTTCCGCAACAAGCTGCATCAGGACAGTCTGTGGGCGGGGCTGCAATCGGGCAGCCTCTCGGTGGTGGCGACGGATCACTGCGCCTTTACCACTGACCAGAAACGCACCGGAATCGGCGATTTCACCAAGATTCCGAATGGCACCGGGGGGTTGGAGGATCGGCTTCCGATGCTGTGGACGCATGGGGTCAACACGGGTCGGCTGACGCCGAATGAGTTCGTGGCCGTGACCTCGACCAATATCGCGAAGATCCTGAACATGTATCCGAAGAAAGGCGCGGTGCTGGTCGGAAGCGACGCCGATCTGGTGGTCTGGGATCCGGCGGCGGAAAAGACGATCAGTGCCGGCAGCCAGCAATCATCCATTGATTACAATGTGTTCGAGGGACAGCATGTGAAGGGCCTGCCGCGCTTCACCCTGACGCGCGGCGTGGTCGCCGTGACCGAGGGCAAGGTCGACAGCCGCGAGGGCCATGGCGAATTCGTCGCCCGCGAGCCGCGCGGCACAGTGAACCGGGCGCTGTCGGCCTGGAAGGAACTGACCGCGCCCCGGCCGGTCGAACGGTCGGGCATTCCGGCGACGGGGGTGTGAGGGATTGGCTGCGGCGCTATCAGATCGACCGCCGGTTCGTCATCTGGATCGTCATCCTGCTGCTGATCTTTCCCATCCTTCTGGGGCTGGTGATCTTTGCGGGAAACGACCTGAGCAGCGACGGTTCGGGCCAGCTTTTCGGCTATGCGCTGACGACATTCATCGTCGCGGCTCTGCTCTCGCTTCTCTACATGGGGGCGGTCGGCCTTCCGATCATTCTCGTGATCTGGGTCGCGGTCATCGCGGCGCTGCGGCCGACGCGCTTTTCCGCACGCCAGCGCGCCATCATGGCGGCCGTGGCGGCGAGCCTTGCGGCCACGGTTCCGGCGGCGCTGCGGATCGGGCGCGGGTCGGTGGGAACGACCCTTGGCGCTGCGGCCTTTCTGGGCGCCGTGCCTTGTCTGGTCAGCGCGATCTATTTCCTTCGCGTCTATCGCGACACCGCCTGAGAATTGCCGCATGAAGCCAGCCGAAAAAAGCGTCATCACCGCCAATGCCATCGACCTGACCTTTCAGACCGCCGATGGCCCGGTCCACGCGCTGAAGGGCGTTGATTTGGCCATCAATCAGGGTGAGTTCGTCAGCTTCATCGGCCCCTCGGGTTGCGGCAAGACCACCTTTCTGCGCACCATCGCCGCGCTGGAGACCCCGACCGGTGGAACGCTGACGGTGAACGGGATGACCGCGGACGAGGCGCGGCGGGCGCGGGCTTACGGTTATGTCTTTCAGGCGCCGGGGCTTTATTCGTGGCGCACGATTGCGGGAAATATCTCGCTTCCGCTGGAGATCATGGGATTTTCCAGATCCGATCGGGCCGAGCGGATCGCGCGCGTACTGGACCTGGTCGAACTGTCCGGCTTTGGCGGCAAATTTCCCTGGCAATTGTCGGGGGGCATGCAGCAACGGGCCAGCATCGCCCGCGCATTGGCCTTTGATGCCGACATCCTGTTGATGGACGAACCCTTCGGCGCGCTGGACGAAATCGTCCGCGACCGGCTGAACGAGGCGCTGCTGGAGTTGTGGCGCAAGACCGGCAAGACCATCGGTTTCGTCACCCATTCCATCCCCGAGGCGGTCTATCTGTCGACGAAAATCGTCGTCATGTCGCCGCGTCCGGGCCGGATCAGCAAGATCATCGACAGCCCGCTGCCGCGCGAGCGTCCGCTTGATATCCGCGATACGCCCGAGTTCATCCGCATCGCCCATGAGGTCCGCGAGGGGCTGCGTGAGGGGCATGGCGATGACTAGCCCCAGTCCCTACCCCGAACGTCCCTGCCCCGGACCCGCGCGGTGCGGGCCATGAAGAACGCCGTGCCCGTTCTGACCGTGCTGGTCGCAATCATTCTGGTCTGGTATCTGGCCGCCATCGGCATGAATGCGCAATGGGCGCGGGATCAGGCCGACCGGGCCGGGACCACGCTGACCACCACCCAGTTGATCGCGGACACGCTATCGCAGGAACGCCCGGTCCTGCCCGCGCCGCATCAGGTGGCCAAGGGGCTGTGGGATGGAGTGTTCGGGCAGAAATTCACCTCGAAACGGTCGCTTGTGTATCACGCCGGCGTCACGCTGGGCGCGACGCTTGCCGGGTTCGTCATGGGGTCGCTGGCCGGCATCCTGCTGGCAATCGGCATCGTGCACAGCCGCACCATGGATCAATCGGTGATGCCTTGGGCCGTGGCCAGCCAGACCGTACCAATTCTGGCCATCGCGCCCATGGTCATCGTGGTCTTTGCCAGTATCGGCGTCACCGGGCTGATACCAAAAGCCATCATCGCCGCATGGCTGAGCTTTTTCCCGGTGCTGGTCGGCATGGTCAAGGGCCTGCGGACACCCGACGCGATGCAGCTTGACCTGATGCGGTCCTGGAACGCCAGCGGGCCGCAATCATTCTGGCGTCTGCGGTTGCCAAGCTCCATGCCCTATCTGTTCGCGAGCCTGAAGGTCGCCGTCGCCGCCGCACTGGTCGGCACGATCGTGGGCGAGTTGCCGGCGGGCGCGACGGCGGGGCTTGGCGCGCGGCTTCTGTCGGGCAGCTATTACGGCCAGACGATCCAGATCTGGTCGGCGCTGTTCATGGCGGCGGCGCTGGCCGCCGGGCTGGTCATCCTGATCGGGGTGATCGAGCGGATAACCCTGCGCCGCATGGGGTTGGTGCGATGACCGCGTTACCGATCTTTGCGATCTGGCTGGGGGCGTGGGGCCTCAACGTCTGGCTGTCGCGGGTCGACACGCAGGCGACACGCATCCTTGTGCCGCTGATCTTCGGCGCCACGATCCTGATCCTGTGGGAAATGATCGTGCGCATCTACAACGTGCCCTCGGTCATCCTGCCCGCGCCCAGCCAGATATGGGCCAGTCTGGCGGGCAATACCGGTCTGCTGTGGCGCGATTTCGTCCAGACGATCCTGAAGGGCGCGCTGACCGGCTGGGTGATCGGCGCGTTGGCCGCCGTCGCCACCGCGATCGCCATCGACCGCAGCCCGTTCCTGCAACGCGGGCTGTTGCCGATCGGGAACTTCGTCGCGGCGCTGCCGATCGTCGGGATCGCGCCGATCCTTGTCATGTGGTTCGGCTTCGACTGGCAGTCAAAGGCCGCGGTCGTCGTGGTCATGGTGTTCTTCCCGATCCTCGTGAACATGGTCGCGGGCCTTGCCGCCACCGATGCGCTGCAACGCGACCAGATGGCGACGTGGAGCGCGGGCTATTGGCAATCGCTGCTCAAGCTGCGCCTGCCGGCGGCGCTGCCGTTCCTGTTCAACGGGCTGAAGATCACCACCACGCTTGCCCTGATCGGCGCCATCGTCGCCGAATTTTTCGGCAGTCCGACCGTGGGCATGGGCTTTCGCATATCGGCCGCCGTGGGTCAGCTGGACATGCCGCTGGTCTGGGCCGAAATCGTTGTTGCCGCGCTGGCGGGGACGGCGTTCTATGGAATTGTCGCGCTGATCGAACGGCGGTTGACCTTCTGGCATCCGTCTCAGCGCCAATAAGCCCGGGCGCAAAGCCCGTTCCAACAGTGGAGAGCAAGAAGATGAGAAAGCTACTTACCGGCGCCGCCTTCATGGCCCTGACCGCCTCGGCAGCCGCTGCGGCGGATCCTGTGACCTTGCAACTGAAATGGGTCACGCAGGCGCAGTTCGCCGGCTATTACGTGGCCAAGGACAAAGGCTATTACGAAGAAGAAGGGCTTGATGTGACGATCAAGCCGGGGGGGCCGGACATCGCGCCCACGCAGGTGCTGGCCGGGGGCGGCGCCGATGTGGTGGTGGAATGGATGCCTGCCGCCCTTGCCGCCCGCGAAAAGGGCCTTGCGCTGGTCAATATCGCCCAGCCCTTCAAGGCCTCGGGGATGATGCTGACCTGCCGCAAGGATACCGGCATCACCAGCCCGGCCGATTTCAAGGGCAAGACGCTGGGGGTCTGGTTCTCGGGCAACGAATATCCGTTCCTGTCGTGGATGAGCACGCTGGGCCTGAAAACCGATGGCAGCCCCGAGGGCGTGAAGGTGCTGAAACAGGGCTTCAACGTCGACCCGCTGCTGCAGAAGCAGGCCGATTGCATCAGCACCATGACCTATAACGAATACTGGCAGTTGATCGAGGCGGGCATGAAGCCCGAGGATCTGGTGACGTTCAAATACGAGGATCAGGGCGTCGCCACGCTGGAGGACGGGCTTTACGTGATGGAGGACAAGCTGTCCGACGCGAAGTTCAGCGAGGATATGGCGAAATTCGTGCGGGCCAGCATGAAGGGCTGGAAATACGCCGAACAGAACCCCGACGAAGCGGCCGAGATCGTGCTGGAAAACGACGACACCGGCGCCCAGACGATCGAGCATCAAAAGACCATGGCGGCTGAAATCGCCAAGCTGACCGCAGGATCCGACGGGACGCTGGACGAGGCGGATTATAACCGCACCGTCAAGATCCTGATGGCCGGTGGCTCGGATCCGGTGATTTCCAAGGAACCGCAAGGCGCCTGGACCCATCAGATCACCGATATGATGAAGCAATAAGGCGCAGGGCCCATACCCGCAAATATGGTTGCGGATGTGGGCCATTTGACGACGCGCGGTGGAACCACAGGCCGATCGCCGGCGTTCCTGTCAGGATCGTCCCTTAGCGGGCGGATTTGCAAGGAAATTGCCACCGGAGACTCGTGCCATGAACAGCATCATCTATCTTGTCGGTCTTGTTGTCGTCGTCCTGTTTATCCTCGGCATGCTGGGTTTGCGCTGATCCGCAGCCCCGCCGCCAGCCGAAGACAATTGCGCCGCGTCCCGGGAAATCGGGCGCGGCGTTCTTGTGTTGGAAACCTGCCACGCGATCGGATCGGGGCGTAATCGCCGCGCATATCCACCGTGGTGATTACGTCCGGCATCGCCGCCAAGAAGTGCTCGCAGGCGATGGCCGGGATCGCCGATAGCGGTCATCGACGGCTCACGTCAATCCTGCCGGTGGTCGCGCCACCTCCGCTTGCCGCCGGCCGATCCATGCCCGGCCCCTCGCGGATGCGGGCATCATTCCGCGCCGCAAGGAAACCCGGGCTTCCGCGTTTAGGCGTTACCCGTCCGGGCAGCCGTCACATATAAACGATATCATTCAGGATGTTTTGAATATCCATGTCTCCGGCGATGATCCATTGGTCGCCCTGCCCCAATTTCACATGCCAGCCCAGGCTGTCACGGGTCGCGTTGTTGACCGCCGCAACCACCTGTTCCTGCGTATAAAACGTATGGATCTTGTCGATGTTATCCTGAAAATCGCGGATCTGGTCGACGCCGTCCCCGGGCCGGAAAAGAAAGCGGTCTGCCCCGGCGCCGCCGGTCAGCACGTCATTGCCGGTATTGCCGTCAAGAACGTCGTCGCCGGCACCTGCGTTGATCCCGTCATTGCCCGCACGCCCGCCGATTGAGTCATTGCCGTCACCGGACCACACCAGATTGGCCCCCGCATTCCCGCTTATCAGGTCGGCCCCCGCCCCGGCCGCCACGTTCTCGATGTTCAGGATCACATCGCTGCCCTCGCCGGTGTTCTGCGCGGTCGTGATCGCCAGATCGATGGTGTGGTTGACCGTATCGAGATAGCGCACGGCATCGACATCGTCGCCGCCATCCAGATAGTCGTTCCGGTTCGAGCCGTCCAAGGTATCGTTGCCCGACCCGCCCACGATTCTCGCGCCCCAATTGGTGCTGGCGAACACGTCGTCTCCGGTACCGCCGTGCATGATCACCTGCTTCAACGGCTCGGGCGTGGTGGCGACGGCGTTGAAGACGTCGTTGCCCGCCCCCCCGACCAGCCGCGTCGCCGGCGGCAGAAGATTCGACCCCGCTGTCCAGCGGATATCGAAGGTATCGTCGCCGCCCTGCCCGTCGATCCGGCCGATCGTCTGGTCGATCGAAATCAGATCATTGCCGGCGCCGGTGCCGAAATCGGCCACCGCGCCAGTCGCGAGAAGTGTGTCGTTGCCGCCGCCGAAACCGCCGCGCAGCGTACCCGAGGCCGGGGCGTCGCTTCCGAACCGAAGCATCACGGCGTCGTCACCGCCAAAGATTTTCAGGGTCTGATTTACCTCTCCGTTGAACGTCAGGTTTTCAAAACCGGCGATCCGCGCCGCCCCGGCGATGGGCGCGCCTGTGGATCGCAGGTCGATGCTCAGGCCGGTGCCACCGATACGGCTTAGGCTGATCAGATCCAAACCGGCGCCGCCATCGACCGAACCCGCACCGGCATAGACCAACGCGCGGACATAATCATCATCCGCCCCCATCGAGATCGTATCGCCCCCCAAATTCGTCTGAATGAAATCCTCGCCACCCCCCATCGAGATATTGTTGTTGCCCCAGGGATCATCGACGTCGAAGGTCCGCAGGTCGGTGATATTATCATCCCCCGACCCAAGAATGATCCGGTTATCCGAGTTTGTGACCAGATCGATTTTGTAACTGGAGTTATTGCCAAGAATGACGGTTTGTCGCGCCACATCGACGGTAAGATAGATAAAACCGCCGAAATTGCGCAACACCAGGGCGTCATCCCCCATAGGGGTGCCCCAGCCGCCCTCACGCATGTCGATTTTTAAAATGTCCGGCCCGAACGCATCTACGTCGACTTCCAATCCGCGGCCGGCCCCGCCGCCGTCAATGGTCGAACCGCGGCCGATCGTGCGGACCTCGCCCGTTCCGCCATTCCCGTTAATCAGGCTGTAGCCGCCATTATCGTAGATATCGTTTACGCCCGCTCCTCCGTTGATGGTCGAATTCGCACCATCGGAACTGATGGTGTCATCGCCGTCACCGCCGTTCAGCAGGTTCCGCCCGATGCGGTCAATGATCCTGTCGTTGCCGGCGCCGCCCAGAATCGTATCCGATCCGCCATAACCTCGATACATGGGAAGATCGCCATAGATGACGTCATTGCCGGCGCCGCCGTCGATCCGGTCGTTCGCCATACCGCCCGCCAGAAAGTCATCGCCGGCCAGCCCGGCAATTGAATCGTTGCCACCCGAGCCGTAGATCGTGTCGTTCCCGCTTGTCCCGGTATAGTTCGCCATAAGGGCACCTCGATTTTTCACTGAATTCCTCTGAACGGACGAGATCAGCGGCTTGAAGCGGGGACTGCGACCGCCC